>NZ_JAINEZ010000011.1:0-87284 GCF_019873065.1 Sphingobium sp. PNB | reverse complement strand
CACCCTCCCCCAGCCCTTCCCCCACGCCCACTCCGGCACCCGCGACGCTTTCCAGTTGGGACTGGATATTGCAGAGCCAGGGCCTGCCCCCGGCGCCGCCTGCCGTTGCCTATCTCGACGTCGACGGGTTCGACACGGCCGCATCCTATGTGGCGCTGGCCAAATCCCGTGGAACCAGGACGATCTGCTATCTCGATGTCGGATCGGCGGAGAGCAACCGGCCCGACTATGCCAGCCTCTCGGCCATATCCGGACTATTGGACAACAGCTATCCCGGTTTTGCGGGCGAACGCTATATCGACATTCGCCGCTACCCCGAATTCATCCAGATCATGGACGACCGGCTGCGCATGTGCCGGGACAAGGGTTTCGACTATGTCGAATTCGACGTGATGGATGCGTTCGAGGATGGAGCCGCGACGACGGGGTTCAACCTAACCGAACAGGACATGATCGCCTATGTGACCGCCCTGTCCGCCCGGGCGCGCGGCTATGGACTGAAACCGGTGCAGAAGAACGCCAGCGGTTCGTCCGCGGCGCTGGTGCCGCTGTTCGACGCCATATTGTTCGAAGGATGCGTGCTGGGCCATTTCTGTGCCGACAGCGCGCCCTATGTTACGGCGGGCAAGCCGGCGTTCAATGCCGAATATCCGGAGGAATGGCCCGCCGGAACCTTCGACCGCGCCAGAACATGCAGCGTGTCCGCCAGCGCCACCGTCTCCACGATCATCACCGTCGTGGACCTGGACAGGCCCGCACCGGACCGCTGCGTTCCTTGAAACGGGTTTCGCAGGAATGTGAAGGGAATGGCGCACCCGGAACGATTCGAACGTCCGACCCTCAGATTCGTAGTCTGATGCTCTATCCAGCTGAGCTACGGGTGCGTTGTGGAGGGGCAGATAGAAGGGGGCGGGCAGTCTGGCAACCCCTAAACTGGACAATCTTGAATTTAAAAGATGCCGTGCGACCGAGCCTGAAGACAAGCGGCTTCACGCCCGTGCGAGCAAGGGAAAACGGAATTTGGGGAAATGGCGCACCCGGAACGATTCGAACGTCCGACCCTCAGATTCGTAGTCTGATGCTCTATCCAGCTGAGCTACGGGTGCGTTGGAGTGGCGCAGATAGAAGCGGCCAGACATTTGGGCAAGCCCTTTTTACACTTTTTTGGCGGACTGCCTGATCGAAGGCGCCGTACCGCAACCTTGTCCCGCTCCGGTCGTTCGAGAGGCAGGAAAGGATGCTGAGATGACCTTCACTCCCAACGAAATTGCGCTGCTGGTGATCGCGCTGCTGATCGGGCTGCTTCTGGGCCTCATCATGAGCGGACGCGGCAAATATAAGCGCTACTGGCGTGATGAGCAGCTTGCCCACGCCCAGGCGGTCAAGGACCGCGACGCCCGCCTGACGGCGGCGCAGGAGCGGATTGCCGAACTGGAACGTCAGTCGGTTCCTCCACGCTCCGCCACCCTTGGGACCGCCGGAAGCGCGCATGAGCGGGATGATTTCAGCCGCATCCGGGGCATCACCCCGCAGGACGAGATCGCGCTCAATCAGGCGGGCTATCATCGCTACGATCAGATCGCGGCGATCAGCAGCGAGCAGGAGGCAGCGCTTGAAACGCGCCTCGGCCTGCGAAGCGGCGTGATTTCCAGGGAGGAATGGCGGGAACAGGCCCGCCTGCTGGATGCGCGTCAGGATCATGAACATGCGAGGCTCTACGACCAGCGCGCCACGCCTGTCTGAAAATGAAGGGGGCGGGATAATCTCTCGCCCCCTTCCTGTCATTTCCGGTTCGCCAGCGCCGCCTGAGCCGCCGCCAGTCGCGCGATCGGCACGCGATAGGGTGAGGCCGACACATAATCGAGGCCGGTCTTCTCGCAGAAGGCGATGGAGGCCGGGTCGCCGCCATGTTCCCCGCAAATGCCGAGCTTGATGCCCTCGCGGGTCGCTCGACCGCGTTCGGCGGCCAGTTCGATCAGTTCGCCGACGCCTTCCACGTCGATGCTGACGAACGGGTCGCGGGCGAAGATGCCCTTGTCCACATATTGCGTCAGGAAGCGGCCGGCATCGTCGCGACTGATGCCGATGGTGGTCTGCGTCAGGTCGTTGGTGCCGAAGGAGAAGAATTCGCCCACTTCCGCGATCTCGCCTGCCTTCAGCGCAGCGCGCGGCAGTTCGATCATCGTGCCGACCAGATAGTCGACGCTGGCGCCCTGCTCCTCGAAAACCTGCTTGGCTACGCTGTCGACGATCGCCTTCATCAGTTCCAGCTCTTTCTTCGTCGCAACGAGCGGGATCATGATTTCGGGGATCGGCGCCTCGCCGCTGCGCTGCTTGATGATCAGCGCGGCTTCGAAGATGGCGCGGGCCTGCATCTCGTAGATTTCAGGATAGGTGACGCCCAGACGGCAACCGCGATGGCCGAGCATCGGGTTGAATTCGTGCAGTTCGGCAGCGCGGCGCTTCAATGCTTCCACGCCGACGCCCGCAGCCTTGGCCACTTCCTCGAACTCCGCTTCGCCATGCGGCAGGAATTCGTGCAGCGGCGGATCGAGCAGGCGGATGGTGACGGGCAGGCCCGCCATCACCATGAAGATCTGCGCGAAGTCGTCGCGCTGTTCCGGCAGCAGCTTGTCGAGCGCGATGCGGCGGCCCTTTTCCGTGTCCGCGAGGATCATCTCGCGCACGGCGGTGATGCGGGCCGCGTCGAAGAACATATGCTCGGTACGGCAGAGGCCCACGCCTTCAGCACCGAAATCGCGGGCGGTCTGGCAATCCAGCGGCGTTTCGGCATTGGCCCGGACCTTGAGGCGGCGGACCTTGTCGGCCCAGCCCATCAGCGTGCCGAAGTCACCCGCCAGTTCCGGCTGCACGGTCGGCACTTCGCCCGCCATCACCTCACCGGTCGAACCGTCGATGGTGAGGATGTCGCCTTCCTTGAGCGTGCGGCCTTCGATGCGCAGCGTCTTGGCGGCATTGTCGATCGATAGGCTGCCCGCGCCGGAAACGCAGGGACGGCCCATGCCGCGCGCCACCACGGCCGCGTGGCTGGTCATGCCGCCGCGCGCGGTCAGGATGCCCTTGGCCGCGTGCATGCCGTGAATGTCCTCCGGAGAGGTTTCCACGCGAACGAGGATCACCGAATCGCCCAGTTCGTTGCGGCGCTCCGCAGTGTCGGCGTCGAACACGATGGCGCCCGAAGCCGCGCCCGGAGAGGCGGGCAGGCCCTTGGTCAGCACGTCGCGCGGCGCCTTGGGATCGAGCGTCGGATGCAGAAGCTGGTCGAGCGCGGCGGGGTCGACGCGGGCGACGGCTTCTTCCTCGGTGATCAGTCCCTCATTCGCCATGTCGACCGCGATCTTGAGCGCGGCCTTGGCGGTGCGCTTGCCCGAACGGGTCTGGAGCATCCAGAGCTTGCCCTGCTGCACCGTGAACTCGATGTCCTGCATGTCGCGATAATGGGTTTCGAGGATTTGGAACACCCGCGCCAGTTCGGCATAGGTTTCCGGCATCGCCTCTTCCATCGACAGCGGCTTGGCCCCTGCCCGCTCGCGCGCCTGCCTGGTAAGGTATTGCGGCGTGCGAATGCCCGCAACCACATCCTCGCCCTGCGCATTGATCAGATATTCGCCATAATAGGCATTCTCGCCGGTCGCCGGGTCGCGGGTGAAAGCGACGCCGGTGGCGGAAGTATCGCCCATATTGCCGAACACCATCGCCTGCACGTTGACGGCCGTGCCCCAATCATGGGGAATCGAGTTCAGGCGGCGATAGACCTTGGCGCGGTCAGCCTGCCAGCTGCCGAAGACGGCGCTGATCGCGCCCCAGAGCTGGTCGTTCACATCCTGCGGGAAGGGCTTGTTCCAAAGTTTTGAAACAAGGCCCTTATATTCGGTGACGAGCGCCTTCCAGTCGTCGGCGGTCATTTCCGTGTCGAGCGTGTAGCCCTGGTCTTCCTTGGCGACTTCCAGCGCTTCCTCGAACGCGCCATGGTCGAGTTCCAGCACCACGTCCGAATACATCTGGATGAAACGGCGATAGCTGTCCCAGGCGAAACGTTCGTCGCCGGAAGCGGCAGCCAGACCCAGCACGGTTTCGTCGTTGAGGCCGAGGTTCAAGACCGTGTCCATCATGCCGGGCATCGAGATACGCGCGCCGGAACGAACGGAAACCAGCAGCGGGTCGGCCTTGTCGCCGAACTTCTTGCCGGTGATGCCCTCGATATGGGCGATGCCGTTGGCGACTTCCGCTTTCAGGCTTTCAGGATAGACGCCGCCGTCCTGATAATAGCGGGTGCACATCTCCGTGGTGATGGTGAAGCCCGGGGGCACCGGCAGGCCGATCGCAGCCATGCCGTCCAGATTCGCACCCTTGCCGCCGAGAAGATTCTTGTCCCCTTTGCCGCCATCATCGACGCCGCCGCCGAAACGATAAACATAACGGGTTGCGGTCGTGCTCATGCTGGCCTCTTCCATTGTCAACATAATCGCGGCTCTCCTGCACTGATTGCCGTGTATTTGTGCGATGCAACAAAACTTAAACAACAGGCGGGCGACAAACGCACCCGCTTTTACGACGATTGCTCTCCGATTCCACTGATTTTCCCGCTTGTGCGGGTATGTTTTGGTATTAGCCCGTAATTTTCGAGAAGTCGGCCACCGCGTGGACGGCGTTCCGCACCCGCGCAAGCAGCGCGAGGCGAGCGGAACGTTTCGCCGGATCGGCATCATTGACGGTGACGGTTTCGAAAAAGGCGTCGATCGGCGCCCGCAATGTTGCAAGTGCTGCCATGGCTCCTTCGAAATCTTCCGCCGCCAGAGAGGCGTCAGCGCGAGGCTCCGCGGCGTCGAGCGCGGCGATCAGGTCCGCCTCCGCCTGTTCGGGGGCATGGGAGAGTTCGACCTGCCCGGCTGTTTCGGCGCCTTCCTTCTTGAGGATGTTTGCCGCACGCTTGTAGCCGGCGAGGAGGTTGGCGCCGTCGTCCGTGGCAATGAAGGACTGGAGCGCCTTCACGCGGGCGAGCAGACGGACCAGATCGTCTTCGCCGCCCAGCGCGAATATGGCGTCGATCAGGTCATGGCGGACGCCGGCTTCACGCTGCTGGACCTTCAGGCGGTCCGCGAAGAAGTCGAGCAATTCACCCTCCGCCACGGACAGACGCAAATTATTGGCGGTGACGATCTGGATGACGCCCAGCGCTGCCCTGCGGAGGGCGAAGGGATCGCGCGAGCCGGTAGGCTTCTCATCGATGCCGAAGAAGGAGCGGAGCGTATCCAGTTTGTCGGCCAGCGATACCGCCACGGTCAGCGGCGCGGTCGGGACTTCATCTCCCTGCCCGACCGGCTTGTAATGGTCGCGGATGGCATCCGCCACGCCATCGGGCAGGCCTTCGGCCCGGGCATAGTAGCCGCCCATGATGCCTTGAAGTTCAGGGAACTCGCCCACCATTTCGGTGACGAGGTCGGCCTTGGCGAGACGGGCAGCCTGTTCGGCCAAGTCCGCCAGCGCCTTTTTCCCCTCGTCATTCCCATGGCGGGAATCCATCGCCGATGTTGCGTCCGGGTGAGAGGTCTGGGGATGGGGTCCTGCCTTCGCAGGGGCGACGATGCCTTCTTCCACCAACCGGCGCGCCAGCTTTGCGACACGCTCCACCTTATCGGCCACGGTGCCGAGCTTTTCGTGGAAGGTGATGCGTTCCAGCTTCTTTGCGTGATCCTCCAGCTTCGTCCTGCGATCCTGCTCCCAGAAGAAGCGGGCATCCGACAGGCGGGCGGCGAGAACCTTGCGGTTGCCCGCCACGATCGCCGCGCCGCCATCCTTCGCCTCGATATTGGCGGTGCAGATGAAGGCGGGGGCCAGCTTGCCGTTCGCGTCGCGCAGGACGAAATATTTCTGGTTGATCCGCAGGGTTAGCTGAATGACTTCAGGCGGCACCTCAAGGAATGCCGGGTCGAAATCGCCCAAGAGCGGGACCGGCCACTCTGTCAGCCCCGCATTCTCCGCGATGAGGCCCTTGTCCTCGATCACCGCATAGCCGCGGGCTGCCGCGGCTTCGGCAGCCCTTGCCTCGATGATCGACTGGCGTTCCTGGTGGCTGGCGATAACATGGCATGCGCGCAGCTTTTCGGCATAGTCATGCGCGCCGCCGATGGTGATCTCGCCCGGATGGTGGAAGCGGTGCCCCAGCGTTGCGTAGCCGCTGCGGATGCCTTCGATTTCGATGTCGACCAGATCTTCGCCCAGGATCGCGACGATGCCTTGCAGCGGGCGGACCCAGCGCAGGCTTTCCGTGGTCTGCGATGCGGCGCCCCAGCGCATCGACTTGGGCCAGGGGAAGCTGCGGATAATGGCAGGGACGGCTTCGGCCAGAACCTCGGCAGTGGCGCGGCCGGGCTTGTTCACCGTGGCGAACCAGACGCCGTCACGATCCTCAAGCTGATCCTGGGTCAGTCCGGTCTTGCGAAGGAAGCCCTCCAGCGCCTGCGCGGGCGCCGAGGTGCGGGGCCCCTTGAATTCTTCGCTGACAGCGGCGGTTTCCAACGGCAGGTTGCGGGCTATCAGGGCCAGGCGGCGGGGGGTGACGAAGCTGTCGATGCTTTCGGGCTGCAGGCCGGACCTTGCCAGTTCCTCGGTGAAGAGGCGGGCAAGGTCTTTCGATGCCTTGATCTGCATGCGCGCGGGGATTTCCTCGCAGCGCAGTTCGAGGAGGAAATCAGTCATGCGGCTTCCTCCAGGTCGGGCGCGCCGCGCCGCAAGTGGGACGCCGCCGGGTCCGAAATCCCGGCTTTGGTGGGCATGGCGGAGATAATCGAGTCCATCATGCGGCCCACCCGTTCACTTCCATCCACTTTTCGCAGGCGCCCTTGGCGAGGTCGCGAACGCGGCCGATATAGCTGGCACGTTCCTGCACCGAGATGACGCCACGCGCTTGCAGCAGGTTGAAGACATGGCTCGCCTTGATCGCCTGATCATAGGCGGCGAGCGGAACGCCTGCCTCCAGCGAAGCCTTGCACTCCGCCTCCGCATCCCTGAACCAGCGGAACAGCTTTTCGGTATCGGCTATCTCGAAATTCCATTTCGACATCTGCCGCTCATTTTCCAGAAACACTTCGCCATAGGTGACGCCCGCATCGTTGAACTTCAGGTCATACACGCTGTCGACGCCCTGGATGTACATGGCGAGGCGTTCCAGACCATAGGTCAGCTCACCCGCGACCGGCTTGCAGTCGAAACCGCCCATCTGCTGGAAATAAGTGAACTGGGTGACTTCCATCCCGTCGCACCACACTTCCCAGCCAAGCCCCCAGGCGCCCAGCGTCGGGCTTTCCCAATCGTCCTCGACGAAGCGGATGTCGTGGACCAGCGGATCGATGCCGATCTCCGCCAGCGAACCCAGGTAAAGTTCCTGGAGGTTTGCCGGGCTGGGCTTCATGATGACCTGATATTGATAATAATGCTGGAGACGGTTCGGGTTCTCGCCATAGCGGCCATCGGTCGGACGGCGGCTGGGCTGGACATAAGCGGCGTTCCAGGCATTGGGGCCAAGACTGCGCAGCGTCGTCGCGGGGTGGAAGGTGCCCGCGCCCACTTCCATGTCATAGGGCTGCAGGATCACGCAGCCCTGCCGTCCCCAATAGGCATGCAGGGTCAGGATCAGGTCCTGAAAGGAAAGCGCTTTACTTGTCGCCACCGGTGGTCCCCAGAAATCACGGCTTTAAGAAAATGACGGATCGATTGCGGCGCGCCTTGGCGCAGCGAGGGCGCAGGGTCAAGGGAAAGAGGGCGGGCTTAACCGTAAATCCGCTTGCTCTGGCGGCCGGTGGCCCGCATGGAAGGGAAAACCCTTAAGGAAACGGACCCGCAATTCAGATGAGATGGCTCTCTTTCCGCTGGCTGGCCCCCGCCATGATGCTGCTTGGCGGATGCGCGCTGGAACAGCCCGCCGCCGCCCGCGGTGCGGCGACGCGCTCCGCCTATGTGACGCCGGCCCTGTGGGAGGTGAAGGACGCCGACACCACCATCTACCTGTTCGGCACCGTCCATGTGATGAAGCCGGGGGTCGACTGGTTCAAGGGCGGGGTCAGATCGGCCTTCGATCAGTCGGACGAGCTGGTGCTGGAGATCGTCGAGCCGGAAGATCCCAATGGGCTGGCGTCCACCATGGCGGGCGCGGCGCTTGCGCGGGACGGCGTGAAGCTGTCGGACCGCCTGGGCGCGGACGACCGCGCCAAATATCAGGCGGCGATGAGCACGAACGGGCTTCCCTGGCAGGCCTTCGAGATGTTCAATCCCTGGATGGCGGGCATGGCGCTGTCGGTGAAGCCCCTGGAAGCGCTGGGCTACAAGTCGGACCTGGGCGCGGAGAAGGTGCTGACGTCGGCGGCCAGGGCTTCGGGCAAGAAGGTCGGCGCGCTGGAGACGGTGGAGCAGCAGCTCGGCTATTTCGCCGGCCTGCCGATGGAGCAGCAGGTGAACTTCCTGACCGCGACCATCGAGGGCCTGCCGGACATGGACCGGGAGTTCGCCAGCCTGGTCGCGCACTGGCAGGGCGGGGAGCCGGACAAGCTGGCGGCGGAGATGAACGAATCGCTGGAGGCGACGCCGGAACTGGCCCAGGTGCTGCTGATCCAGCGCAACGCCAACTGGGCGAAATGGATCAAGCAGCGGCTCGACCAGCCGGGCACGCTGTTCATTGCCGTCGGCGCCGGGCATCTGGCGGGCAAGGGCAGCGTGCAGGACCAGTTGGCGGCGCTGGGCATCGCGTCGGCACGGGTGAAACAATAGGATGATCGGCCTTCTGGCGCGCTGGCTGGGGCTGGCCGTCCTATGCCTGATTGCCGCTTGCGGGGAGAATCCCCCGGCCCCGCCGCCCGGTGGAGGGCCCGCGCTCTGGCGGGTGGAGGGCAAGGGCGTCGACGGCTGGCTGTTCGGCACCATCCATATATTGCCGGGCGGCGTGGAATGGCGGACCGGGCCGATCGGGGAGGCGATCGGACGAGCGGACAGGCTGGTGCTGGAATCGGCCGGAATACAGGATCAGGCGGGCACTTTGGCGCAGTTCGAGAGGATGGGGCGCAGTCCGGGGCTGCCCCTGCTGGAGACGCGCGTTCCGGCGGGAGACAAGGCGGCGCTGGAGGAGATCGTCGGGAATGGCGGCACCAATACGCAAACTCTCTCCGCTTATAAGGATTGGGCCGCGGCGATGCTGCTGTCGGCGGCGGCGCAACAGGCCCTGCATGTCAGCCAGGATCATGGCGTTGAGCCCGCGCTGATCGCGATATTCGGAAAGGCGGGCAAGCCCATAAGCGGGCTGGAGACTGTGGAGCGGCAGTTTCGGGCCTTCGATACGCTCCCCCCGGATGCGCAGCGGCGGCTGCTGGTCGATACGGTGCGCGAGGCGAAGGAGATGCGGCGGCTTTACGACCATATCCTCAACGCCTGGATCAGGGGCGATCTCGCCACCCTTGCGCGTGACGGCAGGTTGGGCGAGACGCCCGATCCGGTGGTGGAACAGGCGGTGCTGGTGGACCGGAACCGTGACTGGGTGAAGTCGGTGGAGACGCTCAAGGGGCGGCCCTTCATCGCGGTGGGCGCCGGACATCTGGCGGGCAAGGACAATCTGGTCGACCTGCTTCGGGCCGGTGGATACAGGGTGACGCGGATGCAGTAGCATCCATCCCGCTTCCCGGCCCTTGCTTTCCAGCGCCTTTCTGCTATTGGGCCGCGGTCCCGACATGGTCATCCCTGGAGGCGTGGCGGGCACCTACATCAATTTGCTTTTGGAGACACGCAATGAGCGAGCAGCTTACGCTGTCGGCAGAGGCACGCGATCGGGCAGGCAAGGGAGCCTCCCGCGCTCTCCGCCGTGAGGGCCGCGTACCCGCCGTCATCTATGGTAACAATGAAGAACCGCAGTCGATCCATGTCGAGGAAAAGCTTCTCAACAAGCTGCTCGGCACCGGCCATTTCTTCAATTCGGTCGTCTTCGTCGAAGTGGGCGGCAAGAAGGTCCGCACCCTCGCCAAGGATGTGGCTTTCCACCCCGTGACCGACCGTCCGCTGCACGCCGATTTCCTGCGCGTTTCGGAACATGCCACCGTCCACGTCAACGTGCCGGTTGTCTTCAGCAATGAAGACGCGTCGCCCGGCCTGAAGAAGGGCGGCGTGCTCAACATCGTCGCGCACGAGATCGAACTGATCGTCGATGCGGCCGAGATTCCGGACGACGTCGTCGTCGACCTGACCGGCCTGGATGTCGGTGAGTCGATCCACATCGGCGCCGTGAAGCTGCCCAAGGGCGCCAGGGCTGCCCATGACGAAACCGACTTCACCGTCGCGACCATCGTTGCCCCCTCGGCTCTGAAGAGCGCCGAAGGCGACAATGAGACGCCGGCTCAGGGCGAATAAGCCCCTAGTCTGGCTGGCCGTTTATCGGTTCGCTCAACCCCCGTTCGGGCTGAGCTTGTCGAAGCCCCGCTCTTTTCGAAGAAGTGAGGCCGTTCGACAGGTTCAGGACGAACGGGGGTTTGTCTTATCGGGAGTATCGACGCGATGCAGATCTGGGTGGGCCTGGGCAATCCCGGAACCCAATATGCGATGAACCGGCATAATGTCGGTTTCATGGCGGTCGACCTGATCGCGGACATGCATCGCTTCTCTCCGCCGAAGAAGCAGTTCCAGGGCTGGGCGCAGGAAGGACGCATCGGCCCTGAGAAGATCGTCCTGCTGAAACCGGCAACCTTCATGAACGAGAGCGGACGCTCGGTTGGGGAAGCCATGCGCTTCTACAAGCTGACGCCGCAGGACGTGACGGTCTTTCACGACGAACTGGACCTGGCGCCCATGAAGGTCAAGGTGAAGCGCGGCGGCGGCAATGCGGGACATAACGGCCTGCGTTCCACCGATGCGCATATAGGGGCGGAGTTTCGCCGGGTGAGGATCGGCATCGGCCATCCAGGGCACAAGGACCGGGTGCACGGCTATGTGCTGGGCAATTATCACAAGAGCGAGATGGACGCGCTGGCCGATATGCTGGGCGCGATCGGGGCGGAGGCGGAGTGGCTCGCCAAGGGAGAGGATGCGCGGTTCATGAATGAGGTGGCGCTGCGGCTGGCGGACTGAGACGGGCGAATTGCGCGTCCGTCCGCCCTGCCCTCACGGTGAAATGGCCAGGGTGGATTGCGGACTGTCGCAGTCCCACGCCATAGAGTAGGCCTGACTTTCCACTGACCAAGGGGATCCGGGTGATACAGACCTTCGCGACGAAGCCTTTCGACGACCAGAAGCCGGGCACGTCCGGCCTGCGCAAGAAGGTGCGGGTCTTCCAGCAGCCCCATTATGCCGAAAATTTCGTCCAGTCGGTCTTCGACAGCCTTGAGGGGTTCGAGGACCAGACGCTGGTGGTCGGCGGCGACGGCCGCTACCTCAATCGGGAGGTTATCCAGACCGTTTTGAAGATGGCGGCGGCCAATGGTTTCGGCCGTGTTCTGGTGGGGCGGGGCGGAATTCTCTCCACTCCGGCGGGCTCGCATCTGATCCGGTCGTCGGGGGCCTTTGGCGGACTGGTTCTGTCCGCCAGCCACAATCCGGGCGGGCCGGACGAGGATTTCGGGATCAAATATAATGTCTCGAACGGTGGCCCGGCGCCGGAGAAGGTGACCGACGCCATTCATGCGCGGACCCTGGCCATCGACAGCTATCGCATTTTCGAGGCGAACGATGTCGACATCGACACGCTGGGCAGCACGACCCTGGGCAACATGACGGTCGAGGTGGTCGATCCGGTCGCGGGCTATGCCGAACTGATGGAGAAGCTGTTCGACTTTACCGCGATCCGGGCGATGATCGCGGACGGCTTCACCCTTTCCTTCGATTCGATGAGCGCGGTGACGGGCCCCTATGCCGTCGAGATTTTCGAAAAACGGCTGGGCGCGCCTGCGGGCACCGTGCGCAACGCCACCCCCCTGACCGACTTCGGCCATCATCATCCCGATCCCAATCTGGTTCACGCCAGGGAGCTGTACGACCGGATGATGGCGCCGGACGCGCCGGATTTCGGCGCCGCTTCGGATGGCGATGGCGACCGCAACCTGATCATCGGGCGACATTGTTACGTCACCCCTTCGGATTCGCTCGCCGTGCTGGCGGCCAATGCGCATCTGGCGCCGGGCTATGCGGCGGGCCTCAAGGGCATTGCGCGCTCGATGCCGACCAGCGGCGCGGCCGATCGCGTGGCGGAAAAGCTGGGCATTCCGCTCTACGAAACGCCGACGGGATGGAAATTCTTCGGCAATCTGCTGGATGCCGGCATGGCAACCATCTGCGGGGAGGAAAGCGCCGGCACCGGGTCCGACCATGTGCGGGAAAAGGACGGCATCTGGGCGGTGCTGCTGTGGCTCAACATCCTGGCCGTCCGGCGGCAAAGCGTGGCGCAGATCATGGCCGAACATTGGGCGACCTATGGCCGCAACTATTATGCGCGGCATGATTATGAAGCGATTGCCAAGGACAGGGCCGATGCGCTGATAGCGGCGTTGCGGGACCGACTGGAGGCGCTGCCGGGCACGACAAACAGCGGCGGCGCGGTGCAAAGCGCAGACGATTTCGCCTATAGCGATCCGACCGACCAGTCCGTCAGCCGCAACCAGGGCGTGCGCGTGCTGTTCGAGGATGGTTCACGGGTGGTGTTCCGGCTTTCGGGGACGGGTACGGAGGGCGCGACCCTGCGCGTCTATATCGAGCGCTATGTGGGCGCGGATGGCGATCTGGCGCTGGAGACGAGCGAGGCGCTCGCACCGCTGGTGAAGGCGGCGCAGGAAATTGCGGACATTTCGGGCTTTACCGGGATGGAGCGGCCGAGCGTGATTACCTGAGGACAGTCGCCAAAGCTTACCATGGGGAAATGGACCGGAAATGAGGGCACGCTAAAGGGCGGGCAATCGACCGACGCTCTTCGTGCTTCTGCGAAGGCAGTAGCCCAGTCCGGCAATTTGGAAGACGAATAAACGTCTGAACTGGGCTCCTGCCTCCACAGGAGCAGCATCATCAAGAGCGGCGCTTTTTTTTGCGAGGACGTGATGCGTCGCCTGTTGCCTGCCCTCTCCTGCGCGCTGATCGCCATGGCCGCCCCTGCCCAGGCCCGGACGGCGGAAGATGAGCAATTCTGGCTGAACCTCACCGCCATGGCCCCGATCTCCGGCGATCTCGTCTATTTCGCGGAGATTCAGCCACGCTTCGGGGATGGCGTTTCAGGGGTCGACCAGACCATCCTGCGCGGTGGCCTGGGCTGGAAACTGTCCCCCAGCGTGACCGTCTATCAGGGCTATGCCCATGTCGTGCTGCCGGTCGACAATGGGCGCGACGTGAATGAAGAGCGAAGCTTCCAGCAGGTCAACTGGACCATCGGCAAGCCCTGGGGCGGCGAGCTTTCGTCGCGGACCCGGCTGGAGCAGCGCTGGCGTTCCGACGGCGACGACATGGGCTGGCGACTGCGGGAAATGCTGCGCTACGAAAAGCCGCTGGGCAGCAAGGCGGTGAGCGCTCTCGTCTATGGCGAGGGCTTCGTGGCGCTCAACAGCACCGACTGGGGCGCGAAGGGCGGGTTCGATCAGTTGCGCAGCTTCATCGGGGCCGAGATCGCGCTGGGCGGCGCATCGACGGCCGAGATCGGCTATCTCAACCAGTGGATCGACCGGCGCGGCGGCAATGCGCGCGTGAACCATGTCGCTTCCGTCACGCTCTTCTTCCGTCATTGAGACCGCACGGACTCTGGCCAAGCCGCCGGGAAAGCGCTATCGGCGCGGCCATTGGATTTGACGTGAAGGCAGTATCATGGGTTTTCGTTGCGGTATCGTCGGGCTTCCCAATGTGGGCAAGTCCACCCTGTTCAACGCGCTGACGGAGACGCAGGCGGCGCAGGCGGCGAACTATCCCTTCTGCACGATCGAGCCCAATGTCGGGCAGGTCGCCGTGCCCGACCAGCGCCTGCAGACCATCGCGAAGATCGGCGGTTCGGCCAAGATCATCGAGACGCAGCTTGCCTTCGTCGACATTGCAGGGCTGGTGCGCGGCGCGTCCAAGGGCGAAGGCCTGGGCAACCAGTTCCTGGCGAACATCCGCGAGGTGGACGCCATCGTCCATGTGCTGCGCTGCTTCGAGGATGACGACATCACCCATGTCGAGGGCAAGGTGGACCCCATTGCCGACGCCGAGACGGTCGAGACCGAGTTGATGCTGGCGGACCTCGAATCCCTTGAAAAGCGCGTGCCGAACTTCGCCAAGAAGGCGGCGCAGGGCGACAAGGAGGCGAAGGCCGCGGCGTCCGTGCTGGGCAAGGCGCTGGACCTGCTGCGCGAGGGCAAGCCGGCGCGGCTGACCCGGCCGGGCGACGATGAGGAGGAGCGCATCTTCCGCCAGGCGCAACTGCTGACGGCCAAGCCTGTCCTCTACGTCTGCAATGTCGAGGAAGAAAGCGCGGCGCAAGGCAACGCCCATTCGGCCCGCGTGTTCGAAAAGGCGGCGGCGGAAGGTGCGAAGGCAGTGATCGTCTCAGCCGCGATCGAAGCCGAACTCATCACCATGCCGGTCGAGGAGCGGGCTGAATATCTGGAGGCTCTGGGGCTGGAGGAAGCCGGCCTCGCCCGCATCATCCGCGCCGGTTATGAACTGCTTGGCCTCATCACCTTCTTCACCGTTGGACCGAAGGAGGCGCGCGCCTGGACAGTGGCCAAGGGATCGAAGGCGCCCCAGGCGGCAGGGGCGATCCATACCGATTTCGAAAAGGGCTTCATCCGGGCGGAAACCATGGCCTATGCGGATTACGTCCAGTATAATGGCGAGGCCGGGGCCAAGGAAGCGGGCAAGTGGCGTTCCGAAGGCAAGGAATATGTGACGCAGGATGGCGACATCATGCTGTTCCGGTTCAACGTCTGAGGGCCGATGCTGCGTCCGGGACAGATGGCTGCGCGACGCAAGGCGGCCTTTCCCCCCAGCGTAGACGAAGCGACGCGGCTGCTGATCCTGGGCAGCCTGCCGGGTGACGTATCGATCAGGCAGGGCGAATATTATGCGCATCGGGGCAACGCCTTCTGGGCGCTGATGGGCGATGTGCTGGGCGAGGATCTGCGCGGCCAGCCCTATGCGATGCGGTTGAAGCGGCTGAAGGCAAGGGCAGTGGGCCTTTGGGACGTGATCGAAAGCGCCGATCGGGAGGGCAGCCTGGACAGCGCGATCCGGGGCGCGGAGTTGCGCGACCTGTCGGCCTTCGTGGATCGGCTTCCCGCGCTGGAGGCTGTGGCCTTCAACGGCAAGACCGCCGCGCTGCATGGGCGGCGCCAGATCGGTGCGCGGCCGGGACTGGCTCTGATCGACCTCCCCTCCTCCAGCGGCGCTTTCGCCAGCATGTCGCGGGAGGCGAAGCGGAACGCCTGGATGGCGATGATGCCCTATGTGAGCGGGGCATAGGGCGCTCGTCACTTTACCGTCATGGTCCTTCTGCTAAGGCAGGGGCATGTTTTTCCGCCGCTTTTCCTTCGCCGGCCTTCTCCTTCTTCAGGTGCTCGGCGGCTGCGCGCGACCGGACGAGCGGCCGGCGTCCAGTTCCGCACTGGCCGAGCGGCGGGAACCGGTCACGATATTGATATCCATCGACGGCTTTCGCCCGGATTATCTGAAACGAGGCGTGACGCCGCATTTGTCCACTCTGGCCGCGAGCGGGGTCGAGGCGGCGATGCGCCCCTCCTTCCCCACCAAGACCTTCCCCAATCATTGGGCCATAGTGACCGGCCAGCGTCCCGACCGCAGCGGCATCGTCGCCAACAGGATGGAGGATGCGGCGCGCCCCGGTGAGACCTTCACCATGGCGACCGACGATCCCTTCTGGTGGAACGGGGCCGAGCCGATCTGGGTGACGGCGGAGAAGGCCGGCGTACGGACGGGGACATTGTTCTGGCCCGGGTCGAACGTGGCCTGGGGCGGGACGGAAGCGGCGGAGTGGCCGCACAGGATCAGCGGCGGCACCCGGCCGGGCGACTGGGCACAGTTCAACCAGGAGATTTCGGGGACGCAGCGGGCGAACGGCGTGCTGGACCTGTTGCGGCGGCCGGCGGCGATCCGCCCGCGCTTCCTGACGCTCTATTTCGATGCGGTGGACACGGCGGGCCATGCAGCCGGACCGGAAGCGGCCGAGACGACGCAGGCGGCGGCGGAGGTCGATGGCGAGATCGGCATGCTGGTCGACGGGCTGAAGGCCATGGGCCAGCCGGCCAATCTCTTGATCCTGTCCGACCATGGCATGGCGCAGAAATCGAGCGAGCGGGTGGTCGCGCTGGACAAGGTGGCGGACCCGGCTGACTACCGCATCGTCGAAAGCGGACCTTATGCCAGCCTGGCTGCGCAACCGGGGCATGAGGCGGCGCTGGAAACGGACCTGCTGAAGCCCCATGCACATATGCAATGCTGGCGGAAAAGCGCGATCCCAGCGCGTTTCCATTATGGCGCGCATCGGCGCATCCCGCCTTATTTCTGCCTTGCCGAAACCGGCTGGGTGATACAGCCGAGCGGTCCCGCCAGACCGTTCGTCGGCGGCGATCATGGCTGGGACAATCAGGCGCCGGAAATGCAGGCCCTGTTCATCGCCAATGGCCCGGCTTTCGACAGAGGGTTCACGCCGCCTTCGGGTTTCGACAATGTCGACATCTATCCGCTGCTGGCAAGGCTGCTGGGAATCGCGCCCCGCCCGGGCGACGGCAATTCCGCCACATTGGCAGGTCTTGTCAGGCATTGACGTTCGCGTAAACGGAAACTACTCCTTCACCCGTTGCGGAAGGAAACGGGTATGAGCGAGATCGTCTATTTCGAAGATGTGCAGGTAGGTGACAGGAACGAATTCGGTCCGCTCACCATCAGCCGGGAGGAGATCGTCGCCTTTGCCAGCGAATTCGACCCTCAGCCCTTCCATCTGTCCGACGAGGCCGCGGCGGGCACGCATTTCGGCAGCCTGGCGTCCAGCGGGTGGCATACCACGGCCCTGTCGATGAAGATGATGGTGGCGGAATGGCAGCGCAATCCGGGCATTCAGGCCGCCAGCCTGGGTGCGATGGGCGTGGATGAACTGCGCTGGTTGCAGCCGGTTCGTCCGGGCGACACGCTGCGCGGCGTTTCCGAGGTGATAGAGGTCAAGGCGTCCCGCAGCCGCCCCGAAATGGGGATCGTGAAGACCCACATCACGCTCTTCAACCAACGCGACGAGCCGGTGCTGTCGATGAAGCCCATCGCTATGTTCCGGACGCGCCCGGCTTGAGTCAACGGGGCTGGTTGGCGCGGGCGTCGGCGGCCATGATGCGGATCGAAGGCTTTAAGGCGCTGGCGATCTGGATGGTGTGAAGGCCCGGCGACAGGTCGAACCACAGGATCTTGCGGATGCCGGAACAGGCCGGCCCATGCTCATGGGCGACGGAGGTCAGCGCGGTCGTGCCGGTGGCGGCGTCCACCCAGGCCCCTTCCGACAGAGCGATGCCGATGCGCGCCGCATCCTTCACGGCCAGGGTGAATAGGCCGGCATGGCTTTTCGGAAGGGACTTGCCGGGCGGGACGATGAACTGAACCTGCGGACCGGGTCGCAACTCTGCGACGACAGGCTTGCCCAGAATGATGCGCGGCGCGGTGGATGCCGTCGCGCCGGCGATCACGGTGCCGCTCTGGGTCCAGCTTGTCCAGGGTTCCGGCAGGGATGGCGCACCGGCGCAGGGATCTGCTGCGGCTTGGGCGTGTAGCGGGGCGAAGGCAAGAAGGAGGAGAAGTCGCTTCATCGGTGCTTCCTTCACAGGCGATGGGGTGTCGTCCGAGCCGGATTTATCGCGCGCATGCATTGCGCTGAATGGTCGATCCCCGTCATCCTATTTCCTCCCGAACAGCTTTTCTATGTCGCCATGGCCCAGCTTCACCCAGGTCGGGCGGCCATGATTGCATTGGCCGCTGCGGGGGGTGATCTCCATCTCGCGGAGCAGGGCGTTCATCTCCGTGACGCTCAGCACCCGCCCGGCGCGGACGGAGCCATGGCACGCCATGGTGGCGGCCACCAGATCCAACCGTTCCTTCAGGGAGAGCGCACTGTCATAGGCGGCGAGATCGTCGGCCAGATCGGACACCAGTCCCTGCACATCCCCCTGCCCCAGCATCGCAGGCGTTGCGCGCACCAGCATGGCAGCGGGACCGAAGCGCTCCAGTTCCAGGCCGAATTCCTTCAGTTCCTCGATCCGCGCCTCCAGCCGGTCGCAGGCGGGCTCGTCCAGTTCGACCACTTCGGGCAGCAACAGCGTTTGGGCGGCGACGCCCTGCCCTTCCATGGCGCGGCGCATGCGTTCGAGGGTCAGCCGTTCATGCGCGGCATGCTGATCGACGATGATCAGCCCATCCTCTGCTTCCGCGACGATATAGGTCCGGGCGACCTGCCCACGGGCGACGCCCAGCGGGAAGCTGGTTCCTTCAGGCGCGGTTGCGGCGGCAGGTTCGGCGCGGGCCTGAGGCGGGGGCGTCAGGAAGCCGGGACGGCGCTCGGCCACAGAATAGGTCGGAACGGACGCGCCGGCGGCTTCGAATATCGGCATGGCGCCGATCGGCGTGGGGGAAACCGGTTCGGGCTTCCATGCCGAAAGGCCGGCGGGGTCGGCATGCTGGACAGCGCGGAAACCCTCCGCATCCAGCGCGCGGCGCAGGCCGGAGACGATCATGCCCCGGATCAGCGCCGGATCGCGAAAGCGGACCTCCGTCTTGGCGGGATGGACGTTGACGTCCACCTCCAGCGGCGGAACGTCAAGGAACAGCGCCACCACCGGATGCCGATCCCGCGCCAGCATGTCGGCATAGGCGCCCCTCACCGCCCCGACCAGCAGCCGGTCGCGCACCGGACGGCCGTTCACGAACAGGAACTGATGATCGCCCACCCCCCGATTATAGGTCGGCAGCGAGGCCACGCCCGACAGGCGCACCCCCTCTCTTTCCAGCGCCACGATGACATGATTGTCAGCCAGCGCCCGGTCGGTGAGCGCGGCGACGCGATCCTCCCGCGCCTCGCCCGCCTGCACGCCCAGCACGCGCCGACCGTCATGCTCCATGCTGAAGGCCACGGACGGATGCGCCATGGCAAGGCGACGGATGACATCGAGGCAGGCGGCATATTCCGCCTTGGCGGAGCGCAGGAACTTGCGACGGGCGGGGACGCGGGCGAAGAGCTGTTCGACCGTGACGCGCGTGCCGGGGGGCAGCGCGGCGGGGCCTTCGCTCACCACCACGCCATTGTCGACTGTTCGGTTCCAACCGTCCTGCCCCTGCGTCCGGCTGTCGATGGAAAGACGCGCGACGCTGGCGATGGAGGGCAGCGCTTCGCCCCGGAAACCCAGCGTCGCGACATTTTCGATGGCGTCGTCGGGCAGTTTGGACGTGGCGTGGCGTTCCAGCGCCAGCGCCATATCATCCCGGGTCATGCCGCAGCCGTCGTCGCTCACCTCCATCCGGTCGAGCCCGCCATTGGAGATGCGGATGGCGATCCGGAGAGATCCGGCATCCAACGCATTTTCCACGATTTCCTTGAGCGCGCTGGCGGGCCTTTCGACCACTTCGCCCGCGGCGATGCGATTGACCAGATGTTCGGGCAGACGGCGTATTGACATTGATTAGTGACTAGCCCAAGCGAGCGCTTTCCGCGAGACACAAGCCTTATAAAAATTGACATCCAGGGGGCGGGTGGAACGTGGGGCGAACTTTCCGACTGTCCCGGTTCGCTTCGCCGGGGCATGCGGGCTGAACAGGAACAGGCATGTCGATCTTCTCGCGTCTCTTCAAACTCTCCTCCCAGGACATGGCCATCGACCTCGGCACGGCCAACACCGTGGTCTATGTGCGGGGGCGCGGCATCGTGCTCAACGAACCGTCCGTGGTGGCGGTCGAGACGCTGAACGGCGTGAAGCGGGTGAAGGCGGTCGGCGACGACGCCAAGCTGATGATGGGCAAGACCCCCGATTCGATCGAGGCGATCCGTCCGCTGCGGGACGGCGTGATCGCGGACATCGACGTGGCGGAGCAGATGATCAAGCATTTCATCACCAAGGTGCACGGCGGCAAGTCGCGGCCGTGGCGCTTCCCGGAGATCGTGATCTGCGTGCCTTCGGGTTCGACCAGCGTCGAGCGCCGCGCGATTCGCGATGCGGCGAGCAATGCCGGCGCATCCCAGGTCTTCCTGATCGAGGAACCCATGGCGGCCGCCATCGGCGCCGACATGCCGGTGACGGAGCCCATCGGTTCGATGGTGGTCGACATCGGCGGCGGCACGACCGAGGTCGCGGTGCTGTCGCTGCGCGGTCTGGCCTACACCACTTCGGTTCGCGTCGGCGGCGACAAGATGGACGAGGCGATCGTCTCCTTCGTGCGCCGTCATCATAATCTGCTCATCGGTGAAGCGACCGCCGAGCGGATCAAGAAGCAGTTCGGCGTCGCCCAACCGCCCGAAGACGGCGTGGGCGAGACGATCCATATCAAGGGCCGCGACCTGGTGAACGGGGTTCCCAAGGAAATCTCGATCAACCAGGGCCAGATTGCCGACGCGCTGGCGGAGCCGATCAGCACCATTGTCGAGGGCGTGCGCATCGCGCTGGAGAATACCGCGCCGGAACTGGCGGCGGACATTGTCGACCAGGGCATCGTTCTGACCGGCGGCGGCGCGCTGCTCAAGGGGCTGGACGACGAGCTGCGCGACGAGACCGGCCTGCCCGTCACCATCGCTGAAGATCCGTTGACCTGCGTTGCGATCGGCACCGGCCGCGCAATGGAGGATCCGATCTTCCGGGGCGTGCTGCAAACCGCTTAAGGGGACAAGATGGCGCGGCCACCCAGCCGACGCCCCGGGCATAACCGGAAGGCGCAATATAGCCTCTTCGCCAGCTATGTCGTGGCGATGACGGGCGCCGCCGTGGGCCTGCTTCTGGTGGTCGTCGCCATTTTCGATCCCACCGGCTTCGCCGCGATCCGCATCGCGACGGCGGAGATTACGCGCCCCGCGTCGGTGACGCTCAAGAATATGGTGAGCGGCGTCGCCTCCATCGACGAGGTGCTGGCGAGCTACTGGCGTGCCGGTTCCCAGAACGTCGCGCTGCGGCGGCAGGTGGAGGCCGACCGCAACCGCATCATAGAGGCGAAGGCGGTGGCGCAGGAAAATCTGCGCCTCAAGAAGCTGTTGAAGCTGGTCGAGGATGACGGCAGCGAATTGCTGACCGCGCGGCTGATCGCATCCTCCTCCACCAGCACCCGTCGGCTGGCGCGGCTGAACGCGGGACGCTGGCAGGGCGTGCGGCCGGGCATGCCGGTGCGCGCGCCGGAAGGGCTGATCGGGCGCATCCATACGACCACGCCCAACACCGCCGAAGTGCTGCTGCTGACCGACACCAGCAATATCGTGCCGGTGCGGCGGGCCAATGATAGCGTACCCGCGATTTCGACGGGACTTGGCGACGGCACGCTGGAGGTCCGCGCGCTGGCGGCCGGGCGTAATCCGTTCAAGCCGGGCGACCTGCTCGTCACCTCCGGCGTCGGCGGGGTCTATCAACCCAATATTCCCGTGGCGGTGATCGTGCGCATCGCGGGCGAGATCGCCTATGGCGTGCCGCTCGCCAACCCCTCCAGAGTGGATGCGGTTGTGGTGGAGCGCTCCTTCGAGGAGGCTGTGACCCGGCCGGAGGGCAATGGCCCGCCGGCTCCTGTCGAACCGGGCGCCGCGCAGAATTCGGTCACGCCATGATCGATCCCCATTTGCAGCATGTGCCGCGCCTTGGCCGTCATCCTTCGCGATTTCGGCTGGCGGGAACCCCGGTCATCACGGTGATGCTGGGATCTCTGGTGACGACGCTGCCGGTGATCGCGCAATCGCCGGTCATGCCGCCCTTCGGCCTGTTGCTGCTTCTGTCCTGGCGGCTGCTGCGCCCCGAATTATGGCGCACCTGGATCGGCGTGCCGCTCGGCCTGTTCGACGACATCGCCAGCGGCCAGCCCATCGGATCGGCCATGTGCCTGTGGACCGTCACGCTGATCGGCATAGACGCCATCGAACACCGCATGGTCTGGCGCAGCTATCGGCAGGACTGGTTAATCGCCTCCTTCGCGATTATCTTCTGCATCGCCGGCGGCGTTTTCTTCGCGCGGATCACCGGCGGAGGAGACATCAAGCTGCTGTTGGTCGCGCCGCAAATTCTCTGGACGGTCCTGCTCTTTCCCTTTGTCGTCCGGCAATGCGCCCGGATCGACCGTTGGCGCGTGATGGCATGAAGCTGCCCCTGCTCAAGAAGAAGACCGTCACCGAAGCCTCCCTGTCCTTCACCTTCACGCGCCGGGCGATGGTGGTGGGGGGCCTGCAAGGGGCGATCGGCGCGCTGCTGGTCGGGCGCATGGGCTGGATCAGCGTCGCCGAGAATGAGAAATATAATCTGCTGTCGGAAAGCAATCGCGTCAACCTGACGCTGATCCCGCCGCGGCGCGGGTGGATCATCGACCGCAACGGACGGCCGCTGGCGAACAATCGCACGGACTTCCGCGTCGACCTGATCCCGGAGCGGGCGACGGACGCGGAGAACACCATCCGCAGCCTCGCCCATCTGCTGGCGCTCAGCGATGACGAAGTGGATCGGATCAAGGAGGAACTGGACAAGTCGGCAGGTTTCCGCCCGGTGCAGGTGGCGGAAAAGTTGACCTACGATCAGTTCGCGGCGGTCAGCGTCCGGCTGCCCGACCTGCCGGGCGTGGCCCCGAGCCAGGGCTTTTCCCGCAATTATCCGGCAGGTGCGACGGTCGGGCACCTGCTCGGCTATGTCGGCGCAGCGTCGGCCAAGGACTATGAGGAGCGCAAGGACCCGCTGCTGATCACGCCCGGCTTCAAGGTCGGCAAGGATGGGCTGGAGCGGTCTTTCGACAAGGAACTGACGGGCAAGCCCGGCGCGAAACGGGTGGAGGTGACGGCGCGGGGCAAGATCGTGCGGGAACTCACCACCCGGCCCGACACGCCGGGCAACGCGATCAAGCTGACCATCGACGCGGGCCTCCAGGAATATGCCGGGCGGCGGCTGGCGACGCAGAGCGGGTCGGTGGTGGTGATCGACTGCCATAATGGCGACGTGCTGGCCATGGCGTCCATGCCCAGTTTCGATCCGAACAGCTTTTCCGACGGCATCAGCCATCTGGAATGGGACATGCTGTCGAAGGACGACCATGTCCCGTTGCGCAACAAGACGTTGCAGGGGCTGTACCCGCCGGGATCGACGGTGAAGCCGATGGTGGCGCTCGCGCTGCTGGAGGCGGGAGTTTCACCCATGGAGACGGTGAACTGCGCGGGCGCGATCCGGGTCGGCAACACGCTGTTCCACTGCCATAAACGGCGGGGCCATGGCGGGCTCAACATGCGGGGCGCCATTGCCCAAAGCTGCGACATCTACTTCTACCAGATGGCGCAGCGGATCGGCATGGACCGGATCGCCAGCATGGCGCGGCGCGTGGGCATGGGGCAGAAATTCGCCCTTCCCTTCCCCAGCCAGAGTTTCGGCACCGTTCCCGATCCGGCGTGGAAGCTCAAGAAATACAACCAGAAATGGCAGGTCTACGACACGGTCAACGCGACCATCGGCCAAGGCTATATGCTCATCAACCCGTTGCAGATGGCTGTAATGGCGGCGCGGCTGGCGACGGGCCGGCAGTTGATGCCCAACTTCATCTTCGGGGCGCAACGGCCCACGCCTGCGTCCGTGGGGGTGAATGAGGAGCATCTGGTGACCATCCGCGACGCGATGAGCGCGGTGGTGAACGGCGGCGGCACGGGCGGCGCGGCGCGCATCCCCCTGCCCGGCGTGATGATGGCCGGCAAGACCGGCACGGCGCAGGTCCGCCGTATCACCATGGCCGAACGTGGGGGCGGCGTGCGCAGCAACGCATCGCTGCCGTTCAAGCTGCGCGACCATGCGCTGTTCCAGGGCTTCGCGCCGTTCGACAATCCCCGCTATGCCATTGCCTGCATCATCGAGCATGGCGGCCACGTCAACCGCATCGAGGACGCGCCCATGATCGCGGCGGACACCATGACTTTCCTGTTCGACCAGGCGAAGGCGATCGAGAAGCTGGAAACCATCGAAAAGGACTGGGGCGGTCCGCCGGCCGAACGGCTGGCGCGGCAGATGGCGGCCTACAGGCTGGCGAAGGCGATCGAGAAGGGCGAAGCGCCTCTTCCCGAAGCGGCCAATGCGATGAACGCATCCACCGGCAATGGCGCGACCGCCGCGCCTGCCGCCCCGCCTCCGGCACCGGCTGCCGAAGCGGACGACGCCCCGCCCCCGGCGGACAGCGCGCCATGAGCATCGTTCCCGAACCCCTGACCGAATTCCCCTGGCGCGTGCTGGGCATATTGCTCGCCATCGCCGGGTTCGGGACGTTGGTGCTCTACAGCGCCGCCGGCGGCAGCATCACCCCCTGGGCGATCAACCAGGGCGTTCGCTTCGTCATCTTTTCGGGCATGGCGCTGGTGCTGAGCCGGATACCGCTGGAGACCTTCGCACGCCTCGCCTTCCCGGCCTATGGCGTCGTGCTGACCGCTCTGTTCCTGGTCGAACTGATCGGCGGGGTGGCGGGTGGCAGCCAGCGATGGATCAACCTGGGCTTCATGCAGTTGCAGCCTTCCGAGTTCATGAAGCCGGTGATCGTGCTGGCGGTCGCGCGCTTCTACGCGCTGCTTCCGGTGGGGGAGATCAGGCGCTGGAACGCGATCTGGCCGGCGCTGGTGCTGATCGGCATTCCCTGGGCGCTGGTGCTGGTTCAGCCTGACCTCGGCACCGCGACCATGATCGCCGCGGGCGGGGTGACGGTGATGTTCCTCGCCGGTCTGCCGCTGCGGCTGTTCGTGGGATCGGGACTGACGCTGGCAGCCATCGTGCCCATCGCCTTCAGCTTCCTGCACGATTATCAGAAGAACCGCGTCCTCATCTTCCTGGACCCGGAAAGCGATCCGCTGGGCGCCGGCTATCATATCAGCCAATCGAAGATCGCCATCGGGTCCGGAGGCATTTTCGGCAAGGGATTCCTCAAGGGGACGCAGAGCCATCTGGACTATCTGCCGGAGGGGCATACCGATTTCGTCTTCGCCACCATGGCGGAGGAATGGGGGCTGATGGGCGGCGTGCTGCTGATCGGGGCCTTCATGCTGCTGTTCCGCTGGGGCATCGGCGTGTCTCTCCGCGCGCAGGACAAATATGCGCGGCTGGTGGCGGCGGGGCTGACCACGACGATCTTCTTCTATGTCGCGATCAACCTGATGATGGTCATGGGACTGGCGCCGGTGGTCGGCATTCCCCTGCCCTTCATGTCCTATGGCGGGTCGTCCATGCTGACGGTCATGCTGTGCGTCGGAATCATCATGGCCATTGAGCGTTCGGGCCGGCGGCGCAGCCGGCCGGGAAACTGGGGATGAAACGGGGCCTGCGCGCAAAAATTTGCCGGCAGACGCGATTTCCTGTTTGCAAAGTCCGATGCGGCTGCTAACAGCCCGCCCACGCCAAAGCGACGGCCCATCCGGGACTAGCCGAAAGCGGATGTGGACGCATAGCTCAGTTGGTAGAGCAGCTGACTCTTAATCAGCGGGTCCTTGGTTCGAGCCCAAGTGCGTCCACCAAATTTCCGATCATTTTTAGATACTTATGAAGATTTATCTGCGCTGCTAAATCATAGCGAACTGCGCTAGGTAGCTCTCTAGGTAGCAGGCAAAGCGCGCGTCAGTGAAAGCGTTAAACTTCCGAAACCGGCTTTGGAATGGAATCAGGCGGAACACATCCCGGTCAGATGCCGAGTTGGCTCAATCCCAGGTGATTCTCGGGGCGCGGACCCAAAGCCCAATGAAACACACGCTCGCTCTCCGCGATGACGCCGTCGTTGTCGTCCTAGACGACGCGCTCGAGTGCACCGCCGGCCTTCATGCCGACTTTTCCCTGCGCTAGGTAAGTGGGATCTAGCGCGCGCAGGTTCATCATCTTCAGATAGATGCCGTTGGCATTGCTCAGCGTGTCGCATGTCTTCGCGCCCGACAGCCTGTGCATCTTGTTCAGCAGCGCCAACAGCTCGGCGACTGCCGGGCTATCCTTGCCCGGCGGGTTCGCGGGATCGGTAAAATAGAGATCGAGCGCGAGAATGATCTCGTCGCGGTTCCAATCAGGGTTGCGGCTCGGCGGCTTGGCCAATCGGTGATTCCCTAAAACTATATAGTCATTCAGCCCGCAGTGATCGCCGGCCAGCCCCGCCAACCACTGCCCTAGGCGCTCCGGACAAAAAGGGCAGATGCGGGGTCATTCGCCGGTGCTGTCAGGGTGCACCGTAGATTTTGTTACGCCCGGCAATATCGTCCGCGCTCAGGGTCCGGCGCATCTTGCCGGACGGCAGCGTCCCATCCATCACCACATCGGCGACGTCGCTGTCCTCCAAACCAAGGCAGTGACCTAGTTCGTGGATGGCGACGCTCATTAAGTCGAATTTCCCCGCCGGCGGCGGCCCACTGCCCACGTGCCACGGCCTGTTGGGATTGAATTGGATATCGCACTCGGACGTCTTGACCGTTCCTTGCTCGTTGCGCGCCGCGGTTAGTCCGTGGAGAGGGAGCGCCAAGCTGAAATCGACGTAATTGACATTGTCGTCGACGTTGGGCGGCGAGTGCTCGAGGCAGCGATCGGGGGCGAAAGTAAACGTGAACTTCTTGTAGTTCCAGACCGCGGCCGCCCGCTTGATCACGTCGCTTGCTCCTGCTGGTCCACCTTTGGTGCAGATCGTCAACGGCTCGCCCATCGGGCTCGGCTTGTAGGACCAGCTATATCCCTTGAGCTTGTAAGCTGCCGCCGATGTCGTCACGACCAGTCCGCACAAGGCGGCAGCGATGTAAAGGCGCTTTGGCACCCTACCGTCTCCCCTCAGACACGATGATGAATATATTGTCGTGTTAAAGCGAATCGACCTTCCAAGAGATATTACGAGCCGTCTCGTAGGCGTGGCCATTGCCCTGGTCACCGACGCGCGCCGTGGCTGGATCGAGGTTGCGAAAGAACAAAACAACCTTTCCGGCCGCGTCCATCGCATAGACACCCTTGTCGGGCACGGCCTTGAACAACCATTTGCCCGCTTTGGTCTTCATGATGTTCGATGCATGGTCTTGGTCGTTCCCGTTCCAAACCTTGTCGGCCTCGAACAGATTGCACCAATAGGTATCGGGATCGCCGTCCTGGGCACGTCCCGAAACACTAATATTGCTCATATCGCACTCCCCTTGAGTTTAGATGGTCATCACACCTTTCGCGCTCGCTCGCCGCCTCGCTGCGCCGCTTTCGTAGCCGTATTCTTGTCTCTCAGCAGTTCGAATAGTGGATCAGAACGATATGCCCTTAGGTCGAAGATCATCGACGAGATTCACCAGAATTCAAATAGTCATCTGACCTAGCACGCTATAAAAATTGCGCGCGAACGCAAATGGTCGCGGCATAAGCATGTGGCCGTTTTAGCCGCTGCGAAGGAGGACTGCATGGATCGTTCGGCAGAAGCGCGCCTATGGTGGCAAAGCGATGACCGCAGCGACGTTGAAGATTGGTTCGAGGGCCTGAGCACGGTCTTGCCAGGGGGACCCGGGCGATTACAGCGGCCGGCGATACTGGCCGAGCGAACCGACGTCTACTTGCGCGACTCCGCGCAAACCGAACTCGGCGTCAAGCTCCGTCACGCCGGCGAGGATCGCGAACGACTAGAGGTCAAGTCACTCGTCGTCGTCCACCGGGACGCGCCGCCGCTGGGGCCGGTCTCGCTGTGGGTCAAATCTTCCTCGAAAGCCCTGCGACTGGACCCTGGCACTACCATTTCCACCTACAAGAGCAGGCGTCTGCGCAAATACGAATGGCTCGGCGCTAGCTTGACCGAGATCGAACTCGATTCTGCTGAAGAGCCCAAAAACGGCTCACGGCCCAAGGAGGGCTGCGGTCTCGAATTCACACGCGTGCGCGTCGCCGGATCTTCGGCCCTTTGGTGGACGCTCGGCTTCGAAGCCTTCGGCGCGCTCGACTCGATCGAGCATATCTTGCGCGAGTGCATCGCGATGACGGCAGGTCACTACCCTCCCCCCGCACTCACACAAGCCTTTGCGGCCAGCTATCCCGAGTGGCTGACCGGTCGAGCATCGAATAGTGCGTGATGCGGCTTCGCGCGCAGCCTTCAGCAATTACTCCTTGGGCCGAATACGCATCGCGCTACGCGGCTTGGGAATGACCGGAGCAGGCTGCAGCGGCGCAGCGCGCCATGCCCCGCCGAGATCGGCAAGCTGCTCCATTCGCGCGGCCATCGCGCGCACCAGGGTCGCCGAATTCCCGCTGCTGCCAGCGAAGCTGCGCTCGTCGTCGCTCGCATAGCGAATGAGGAAATCGCGCATCGGCTCGCCGCCGAAAGGCGAGGTTCCAGTCCAGACCTCGTGCACTGAACGCGCGAGTTCGTCGATCTTGTCGTAGGTGGTCAGGAAGCGGCGCCAGCGATGCTCGTCCATGTCGAAGTTTAAGAAGTCTTTGCCGGCCTCCTCGCCGTAACCCGAAAGGAGCCCGATGGTCTGGCTATCCATCGTCAGGTTCAGCCCGCCCTCTGTCGAGCTTAGTGCGACCGTTGCGATGCGCTCTCGGTATCCAGCCAGTTCGCTGAGCAGCGAGTCCTGCCAGTCCTTTGAGGTCGCGAGGATCGTCGCGAGGAACCCGGTCAATCCGCGAACCTGGCTGATCCCGCGCGAGAGACCGTCTCCGGCTTTGACGGGCCGCGTCACCCGCTTGGTTCCTCGGCGTGAATCGAAGTCGTCGAGCGAAACTCCGAAGGTGGGCACGACGGGGAGAATGCTGTCGAAGAAATGCATGGGAAAATTGCTCGACACGCCGCCATCGGTGAACAGGCATTCGACCAAGGGGCGATCGTCGGGATCTTGTCCCGGCTCCAAGCGCACGCCGTAATCGCGCGCGTAGAGCGGAACGGCTTGGATAAGGATTGGGAAGCTCAGGCTCATGCGGATCGCGACTACGACTGGAAGATCGTCGCCCGCATCGAGCGGACCGTCGCGCTCTTTGGAATAGTGGCCAGGAAATGGCCAAAACTTGCGCGCCCCATCAATTTTTGCGGAAACGCCGCGCGCCTGGGCGCAGCCGACCATGTGGTCGACGATCGGATCAGGAAACAATTGGCGAAACTCGCTTTCTTCGAAGTAGAAAATCGCGGTTTCGAGCGGCAAGCGATGGGGGCGGCGCATCGCCAGGTTCGTCGTCATCATCTGCAAGTGAATACCGTGCGCTGAAGCCGCCTTGAGCTTGCGAAACGTCAAGGGCCCGTCTGCCTCCGTCAGGCCAGCGGTCCGATCGAGCAGATCCGTGAGCCAGTTGGTTAGCCCAGGTCCGGTTCCCGCTCCCTCCTGCGTCAAACCCGAAC
Organism: Sphingobium sp. PNB; assembly: GCF_019873065.1. NCBI lineage: Bacteria > Pseudomonadati > Pseudomonadota > Alphaproteobacteria > Sphingomonadales > Sphingobiaceae > Sphingobium > Sphingobium sp. PNB. The sequence goes on along the minus strand of NZ_JAINEZ010000011.1, from coordinate 57,785 downwards.
ACAGCCCGAAACGGTTGTCGGAAAGCGCGGCGACGTCGCTAGCGAGTGCCTTACCAAGCTTGACGGCGCGCCATGTCACCAATGCGGCCAACACGAGAAGCGCCAGTAAGAGGGCATTGAGCGCGCCGCTCACGCCGAACCTATACCAACCGCCAATAGCGAGTGCAGCCGCAGCCACGCCCAGCAAACAGCCCCAGCCAAGCGGCAGGACGGCGCCGTACTGCGCCTGCACCAGCTTCATCGCAGCGCGGGTCTGGCCGCCCTTTGCTTTGCCGAGCGTCATCGCGCCGAGACCTAGTTCAAAGAGTTTGCGGAAGGGCGGCACAGGCTGGAAGAAGCGAAGCACGCCGGCGTTGAATTCGCCGGGTAGTCCTTCGACCGACGCCATGCCTACGCCGTCGCCAGTCTTGCCGAGCACGCGGGCATATTCCGCGGCCGCAGCGACGCCAGCGGCGATCGCCCCGGCCGAGGCTCCGCCGATACGGTGGAAATGGTACTTCTCGGCGAGCGTCGTGATGACCTTGGGATAGACGACACCGCTGGTGATGCCGCCTTGCATGATGAGGTCGCAGTAGAGCCGGGCAGATTGTGCGTCGCTCATGGCTTGGGACCTTTTTGCTGCGAGTCCTTGGATGCGGTGACGGACGGCGCGATCGCGGGCGCCGAGGATTGTCCCGAACCCGGGGCTTCGGATTTATCGATGTAGAAGGCATAGACATCGACCCGGCGGTCCGACTGATAGCAAAGATCCAGCTGCTCACGTGTTCCCTCGCAGCTTGCTGGTGTGAGCCGATGCGGCACCTTCGCGCCTTTCCCCAGCGCGAAGACGATTTCGGAGGGCCAGCGCCGGTTACCGGCGTTGAGCTGCTTGGTCAGGTAGTTCGACACTGCTTCGGCGCGGTCCAGCGAGAGTTGCTCATTGCCCCCAGGACGTGACGAGCGTCGCCGATCGGCGTGCCCGATGATGACGAGCGCGCCCGGCAGCTCGTTGGTCATTACCGCTTTCGCCGAGATCGTGCTCGCGAGGTTGTTGAGCATCGTCTGAGCTTGCGGCTGCAAGCGATCGGCATTGCTTTCGAACAGTTGGTCTGCCGACAGTTCCTGATGGAATCGGGGTTCGGGGCAGTGAGGGGGCGCGGGCTCAGGCTCGGGTGGTTTCGGCGGGATGGCTCCCGTTCCTGCAGCAATCAAAATGACGATCAGCACGGCTGCTGACACGAGCGCGCCGCAACACTGCGGACAGCCTCGCGGTGCAGGCGGCCCTGCCATGCGAATGTCGCTCGCGTCCGGCGGTTCGATCGCTGCCGGCACGTCCTCTCCCTGCGCCGGATCGGCATCTCCCTGCGGCTGCGAGCGTTCGGTTGCCCAATCCTCGCCATCTTCGGTTGGTGAGAGCGCCTCGCCAGCAGCCCGATCCCCAAGATCGAGACCATTTGTCTTCAGCTCGGCAACGTCGGCCAGCAGTTTGCGGTCGCCGCGCAGGAGCTTCGCCGCATCCCCAACCCACGCCGCGGCCTCGCTCGGTTCGACATTCGTCGCCTTCGCTGCAGCGTCTGGGCCGGCCTTATTCAACGTTTCGAGCGAGGAAATGCCGGCCTCGCGAAGCTGTGCGGCGTACGCCTCACCGATCCCGCTGATATGTTCGAGGCGCGGCACACCAGCCGGTAACGCCACGGCGAGATCGAGAAAGGCTTCGAACTGTCCGGTGGCGAGAAAATGCGCCTGGAGCGGCCATGACATTGGCTCGGCGAGCGCGAACCGGTCGCCGCCGGCGGCAAGGACGAGACGCAGCTCGGCGGGCGAGAGGCGCGCGACATCTTCAAATGATGTTATGCCGTTGCCAACGAGGTGCTTGGCGATGACCGCTCCGACCCCTTCGATGGCCGCGAGCTGGACGGGCTTTTCAGGAGTGGGCTCGCTGGGATCCTTGTGCGGTTCAGGATCTTGATCGACCGGAGGCGAATTGACCACTCGCCGTAATCGCTCGGCCGCGCGCATAGCGGGTTGGAACGCGAAGCATACGGCGCTGACGCCGAGCCCGCCGAGCGCTGCCCAAAAGGCCTCGGCCCACCAGTCTGCATTCAGGATGGTATCTAGCATGGCATGTCCCCTCCCTCGTCAGCCTTGATCGCAACGCGCCGGCGGGCAGCGCCGCGGACCGAAAAACCGCGGCGCTGCCGGGCCGGCATTAACGTGCAAGCTCGACGGAGTAGGTCCCGTCGGTGCGGGCGCGAACGACGACGTCGCCGTCCCATCCTGTGGCATAGACCGCCCTCGTCATGTCGATCTCGGCAAACCGCTTGACGCGCTGCGCGACTTTCACCTTTGCGGCAGTGGCCCGCTGGTCCGAGACCGCACCGGCCAGGAGAGTGACGACATCGCTGCGCGGATGGCCGTAGGCCCAAGCGGTCCACCGCTCCTCGATCGCGGCTGGCCCCATCGAGATGACCGCGGCTTTGGGGCTCATTGCTTCGAGCAATTCGGCGGTCGTGCCATTATGCGAGCCGTGATGGCCGACCTCGTAGAAATCGACGTCGAGCATGCGCGTCTCCGCATATTTGTCGATAAGCGTCTCGAGCGCGGTTTCCTCCATGTCGCCGGTGAACAGAAACGACGCCTGATCGAAATCGATGCGAATGACGAGGCTCTGGTTGTTGCCGTTGTCGAACTCTCCGTCGGGCCAGCCAGGGTTTTCGAGATAGTGCCCCGATAGAACCCGGATTTTGGGGTCGATGCCTGGGCACTAAACCGGATCGATAACGCCGTTGGACAGTCCGCGTCCCGATGTGCCGACCATGACGTCGGTCACCGCCAGCGCGGGAATCATCGGCGCCTGGTGCACGCGCGCGTCCATCCACCGCGCGGCGACGCGGCCCGAGCCGGTAAGGATGCCGTTGTGAATGTAGCCGCCGATCGAGAAACGCTCTGCGATACGCCGAAGGTTGCTGTTGTGATCGACATGCGTGTGGGTGACGAAGACCGCGGCGAGACCCTTCTTAAGGTCTGGTCGCCGCGCAAAGAAAGCATCGAGATAGGCTAGCAAGTGGTCGCCAGCCGCAGTGCCGCGGCCACCGGCATCGATCAAGATCGCGGCGCACGGAAATTCGACGAGCGCGGCCGCGCCTTGATCGACATCGATGTAGTGGACCGCCATCGCCGCGACCGGGCGTGCAGCAACCGGGGTTTCCGGAGGCCATCCTGGCGGATCGCCGGCGCGGCGCTCGACGTAAGCAAAATAGATCCAGCCCGTGCTCCCGTCTTCGAGCGCAATACGGTAATAACCGCGCTGCCGAGCGCCATCGTCGAGCAGGCGAAAGGTGGCACCTAGCTCAGGATAAAGGACGACCGCGCTCTCGCGGGTTGGCCCCTCGCGCAGCGTCACGTGACGCTTGACGACCACGTGGTCTGCGAGCGCCGGGCTCGCGGTCATGGTCGAACACATGACAGCGACCAGGGCGATCATAGCTCGCGGTAGGCGCAAGGCGCGCTGGCGCGCGATCATGAAGCCCAGCTCTCTGATCCATCCGAGCCCCTTCACAGTGCGATCCCGGCCGCAAGAAGCGCAGCCAGCGCACCTTGGATGAGGAAGGCCTTGACGACCCGCGTCGCGAGTGCGGCCAAAGCGGCGACCGCGAGCCAAGCAGCGGCGACAAGGCCCAGCACCGGCGCCGCAACGTGCGCCGCGTTAGAGAGCCAAGCAGTCGCTGCTAAGATGAGCGCTAGAACGAGATTGTAAGCGCCGACGTTGAACGCCAACCGGCGCGCCCAGACTACGTGATCGGCATCGCTTGGAGCTCCAGCGAGCCAGGTCGGCGCGATTCGCCCAACGGTCGCAAGCGACCAATTCGCCATTTCGGTATAAGCGAAATAGACATGAGCGAGCGCCCCTAAGCCCGCGACGATCACAACGAAAGTCTGCATGCCCTGCCCCCGTTAGATGCCTATCCCCCGCAACCGGAGCATTGACCCGCCCACATCCCCTGACGCGGCCTAGACCGCGCCTTGCCATCGGATACTCGGCGCATCCGACGAGCACAGCACACCCTGCTCTGGAAAAAGGTCATTCGTAGGCGAGCACCAGGGTTGGCCTTTCGCTCTACGGTGTGTTCGCCCAGGACGAGTGGGCGGATGCAAGCCTCCCGCCGTATCTCGCCCACCTGTCGCTGTGCTCGACAGCTATTGAGGTCAGGCAGTATCGACTGACCCGAAACCTCCAACGTGCTCAAGCGAATGACAATATCGGCCAAGAATCAGTCCCCCGAGATTCTTTCCTCGCGAGAAAACTATGCCGATACCTTAAACTCGGCAAGCGCAATGCGCATGGCCGTTTGCAACCTATTTAGCTTCCTACCACCAGATATCGCAAGGAGTACGCACGCAATTATGTAGGAATAGAGAATTTCCCGAGCTCGGAAGAAAACTCAACTGTCACGACCAGCGTCAATCTGCTTTGCCCTCTTCAGCAAACACGAAGTCTTGCCCCCATGGACAGTCCACTGCGAAGTCTGCGAACTCCTGCTCGGAAACGACTTCGTTGCGAGTGTGCCAAGCGATGGCAAAAGTTTCGCCCTCTTCCCCTTGCAAGGTGTGGGTCTGACCCTGAGGGACCGTGAAATTGTGAATGCCGCCCCCAGCAGGCCGAACCGTGGCTGCGACGATGGCAAAGTCGTTGTTGAAAAAATCGGTTCTGGCATTTGGCATGAGCAGCAAGTGCCTTTCTATACGTCAATCAGCGACTCTGGAACGAACGCACACCAGCTTCTCACTCGCTGCTTCATTCGTCGAGTCGGAACATCCTTGTCTTGTATTCTCTGTCGCCGTTCTCATTCTTGGAACCTGACAGCAACTCCGCCCATGCCGGATAACTTCTGAAGGCCTACCGACGATCGCTTCGATTCATGAAGGCTCCAACGGCCCGCTGATCCTTGTCACCGCTGCTCGAAACCCATCGCTCGTCGGCTATCGCGGACCTAGATTTAAGCCACGAACGACGGCTCTGTTGGCGAGTACAGATTTCGCAACGGCGACCCCAGCCGCATCAGACCGGGCTCCAGGCTTCGTCCGAGGCCTAGCGCCAAGCTTGAGCGAAAGGGGGCGATGATGGCTGCCGCGGATGCCAAAATTCCCGATCGGGAATATCAACGTTGATTTAGCGCCTAATCTGAGAAATTTTCCTGATCGGGATATATGGACACTCAAGCCTGCTGACCGATCGTCGCCAGCTTCGCTAACCGCCGACTTTTAAGCAGCTTCCCAGACACCGTTCAGGATCCGCGCCGTCAGCGCCGCCTTGTCTGGACCGAGAAGCGGCCGCGATTGCATCGGAAGGACGAGATAACAGCGAAATCCCTAGAATTGGGCGATTCGGTCGCCAACCAGCAGACTAGTGCCGTGCATTTCGACGATCTTATGCCGAAGATCGATACCACGCAAAGTAAAGTCCGCCACAGACCAGGAGTGAGCAACCACTCCTAGTTCCGTGAACGCACGAATCGCGACGAAATTCTTTCGCTAGCCGATGATTGAAATGGTTAACGACCTGTGTCAACTTCGATTCTTCGTAAGGCACTTTACGACCTAGGACGGGGGCTGGCGTGCGACGCATTCGCTTGTTTGAGCGGACGACCGATATTGGCCGTCTCCAGCTGGAACTTCGCGGCGCCGCTGGTTCCCAGTTGATCGACAAGGTCTGGTTGAACCTCAAGATCGGCGCCGTCGACACCCAAACCGATCTCGTCCTTGCCGCACCTTTCGAGATGACGCAGGACCTCACGCAGCCTTCGACCGATGGGGCCGTCGAGACCTTCCGCCCCCGCTCAGAACTTGCCACCGCCGCCCGCGCCAAGCTGGCCGAAACTCTGCGAAAACTGGGTAACCTCACTCTCAAACTCGACAACGACGCGCGTTTCTTCGGCATGGCCGGTCAGGCAGGGTGGAGCGCGGGCCTGGCAATCTACCTTGGGAACCTCGCCGACAACGACGAGGAAGACGATTTGCCGCTTTTCTGCGCTTTCGCGCGAGGGACGATGTCGATCACTGTGCCCGAATATGGCGGCGGGGCAGTCAATGCCGATATCAGCCTAGAGATATCGATCTCTCGCCGTGAAGCCGAGGCAGCGCTCGACCAAGCGGTGCGCGCCCTCCTTGCCATCGAAGCACCGAGCCTCAAGGGGCTGTCTCTTCGCTGGCCCAAGATCACTCTGCCGCGGCTTTCGATCGACGCCCTCTCGCTGCCAGCGCCCGATCTCGGCGCGTTTGCATTCCCGATTCCAAACCTTCAAGCGGGCGTCCACTGGACGACGACGCCAGTCTTCGGAGTCACTCTCAACAATGGCGCGCTCGCCATCGCCACCCCGACCCCGGGCATCGGCTACGTGGGCGTGGGTCCAACCCCGGCGGACCAACAGGTGCCGGCGAACCGCTTGGTGGACATCGATGGCTTCAGCGTGACGCTTGATCCAGCCGGCAACTCGCACTGGGACGGAAGGTTCACGTCGCGAGGACCGAAAACCCAGCTGATCGAGCGCAAGGTGGTGCCGGCGGGCCCCGTGACGCTGACGCTCAGCAACCTTTCGATTACCCCGGAGGTGACCTTTTCGGCGACGGATGGCTTAGAGGTCACCACCAAAATTGCTTTCGCCCGGCTCGCGATCGCCGCCACAGAAGACCCGAGCCTCGTCCTTACGCTTGCCGGTGAAGTCGAACTCTCGGGCAAACCCGGAGGAGACGTCGACACGAAGGTGACGAACCTGGCCGTCGTGGCGCCGACCCAACTCTCGATCGATCTGTCCGCCGTGACGGCGCTTCGCGACGCGTTTCGGTTTGTCGTGGGCTTCGATTTCGATAGCCCGGATATGGCGGTCCCAACGATCCTGAAGCGGATCGGCGAGATCTTGGCCGCGGCCTTGCAATGGCTGGGCCGCCGGGCGGCCGAAGCCGCGGGAGCGGCTGGCCGCCTCCTCGCTGGCCTTGGCGAAAGTGCCGTCGAGGCGCTTGGCGAGTTCCTGGACTGGCTTCGCGACGGGGCGAGCTCGATGAGCGGGATGGCTCTGGAAGTTCGGCTCGATCCGCGGACACTTGCCTTACAGCAGATCATTCTGATGCCAGCTAGGGCGAACGGAGGCGCTGCCGCGATGATCGGCAACGATCCGGCGTCGCCTTTGCACGTCAGTGTTGCGGCGAGCGCTCGCCCATCATTGCTGCTCGACCTGCGGGGCGAAGGTGTTTGCGCTCTAGTACTCACGGCCGACGGCGCGGAGTTGGCCAAGCTCGAGACCGACCTCTGGCTTGGCCGTTCTGGCGGCGGCACGGAAGCGGTTCGCGACACGAAGGCAGGTGAGCGGCAGCCCGAGCGGTTGGTCAAAGTCACCGCGAGCGCGGTCGCCGCACCGCTCGCGGTCGCCGTTGTCGCGATCGAGGGCGGACGGGCGCGCTTCTTCCGCCGCCTCAAATCGATCGCGGCAGAACAGATAACCGTCGGGTCCAACTTCGCGCTGGGCTTCGGCGCCGACTTGAGCCTCGGCGATCTCGATATCGGGGCCGGCGGCGGCGGGGACATCAAAGTTGAGCTCAAGCTCGGCGATTTCAGCGACATGAAGGACCGGCTCCTGCCTTTCCTGAAGGGGCCCAAAGCCGAAGGGGGGTCTCAATTCTCGCAGCGGGTGACCATTCGCAAGACAGGCGAGGCAAAGATCGAGGCGGGCGAAGCGCGCGTGCCGCTGGAAATCGAGGTGCAGGTGGCAGGCGAAAAGCTCGACGCCGATCTAGAACTCATCGTCGATGCCCGGACACTGCGCGTGAGGCTGGCCGGCGGAAAGGTCGTCGGTATCCGCCAAAAGGCTCGGACAATCGATCTCTTGAACATGAAGCTCAGCTTGGCGAAGGCGAAGGACGCCAAGCTCGATGACAAAGGCGCTTTTGAACAGTTTGTCTTGGACTTCTCCGACGACGATGCACGCTTAGCGCTCTCGAAAGATGCGGTTGCCGAGCTGAGCTACGACAAGGTCGCAGCCTCGGGTCGCGGGCTGGTGTTCGCGGTGGATGAATTCGCCGTCTCGCGCAACGGGCTCGATCTGACCGCGCGCATTAAGCCGGACGCCGTCAAGCTTGCCGGGGTCGGCACTGCATTCCGATTTACAGCCGGCGGCTTGTCGATCCGCAAGAGCAAGCTGCTGAGCGCCAATATCTCCGGCACCGGTCAGTTGCCGCCAGATCTCGTCGGCGAGGCCAGTGCCGAGGTATCGATTGCACTGGGTGCGCACGAGCGCGGGCTCGTTGTCGAAGCCGCCAAAGGCTACTTAAAGCCTGGTGCGCCGCTCGTTTGCGAGAGCACGCGGTTCCGCTTCCAGATCGACGAGCTTGGTTTTACCTTCGTCGAGCGAGACGGCGACTATAAGTTCCTGTTTTTGCTCACGGGCGAGGCTCGCTTCAAGCCAGGCGACGGTGAGTTCCAGTCTGGCCTGCTCGCGAACCTGGCAAAGACCCGCATCGTCATGCGCCGAGCGCCGCTTTCAGGCGAGGCGCTGAGCGGCATCGAAGTTCAGACGCCGATTGACCCGCCGATATCCACCACGCTCTTCGACATCTTCAGCTTCAAGATCCGAGGGATCGGCTTTCATCCCTCCTCGCCGTTCTTCGGCGGCGACGCCGCACTGTCAATCTCGGGCCAAGTCGGGTTCGTTCCGAGCGGTGATATCCCGAACGTAAAGATCGACTTCCACGAACTCATGATCGCTAAGCCGGCGCCAAGCGAAAGCCTGCCCCGCGTGCGCATGGGCGGGCTCGGCGTGGCGGTTTCGGTCGGCGGGGTGGCCAGCATTTCGGGCGAGGCGATCGCCGTCGATGCTGATACGCCCTCGCTCAACACAGGCATAGAGCTGCCCGCGAACATCAAGGCTAAGGGCTTCCTGGCGCGCGGTGCGCTCGACATCTCCAGCTGGGCCTCCGTGCGGGCCAGCATGGGTTTCTTGGAGCTGCGGGAGGATCTCGGCCGCGGCCGGCGAAGCGACCCCAGGCACGCATTCTTCGTCTACGGACAGATGGAAAAGCTCGCCTACCCGATCAATATCTTCGGATACGATATCTACCTCGAAGAGATCGGTTTCGGCTTTGGCTACCGATATACCCTAGCGGGTCTCGCCGAGGCCGACCGCGTCAATACGCCGCAAGCCCTGATCCAAGTTCTCGACGAAGTCGCGAAATACCAGGGCAACCTGAACGACTTCAAGTCTTGGCGACCAGAAACGTCTGGCGACCGCGTGACCTTGGCCATGCGGGTCATGCTCGCCTTCTCGGCTGCCTCGACCGGGGGCGTTTGGGACGAAGACCGCGAGAAGGCGCACAAGTCGAACCCTGTCTTGTTCGACCTCGTCGCCGCGATCCGTAGCGACCTCACCTTCCTAATGATGGGACGCGCTTTCCTTTGCGTATCTTACTACGATTGGATCGCCGAGAAGTCGCCCTATCCCGAAGGGTGGAAGGAAAAGCCCAGCCTGCGGGGTTATCTCTACCTGTCCGTGCCGCGGCAGATGATGTTGGCCCGGCTCGTCGCAGACCCGAATGGGTTCGTGGGCGAACGCCCACCCCTATTCGAACCGCTCAAGAAGGCGCTCAGCGCACTGGAATGGTCCTCGACCCTCTATGTGACTCCAGGGCTCTTCCATCAAGAGTTCGGCTGGCCTTACGAGCTCGGCTACAAGATGGGCAGCGAAGATGGCCCCTTCTTCATGACGGTTCGAGGGGGCCTCGTCCTGCGCATCGAAGATGGGGCCATGCTCTATGGCGCCGCCTTGCGCGCCAAGGGCTTCGCAAAATTTAGCGGCTCGATCGGCGGTCGCAGCTTTGGCGCCTCCGCACGCGCACGCGCCGATTTTTCGCTCGATTCCAAGTTGATCGCCTACATCTCGGTGCGCGACCGCGAAAAGACGCTCTTTTACGGTCAATTGCGGCTCGACGTCTCCATCTCGTTCGAGGTTCGGGTCTGGTTGGAGATCGATCTCCCTTTCGACAATCACATCCACCTCGAGGCCGGTTTCTCGCTTTCTCTCTCGCTGTCCTTTGCAGTCGAACTCGCTGCCCAACCTGCAAATCCTTATCTCGGCGGGCGCGCCACCGCTTCGATACGCGTCAGCGCACTCGGCCGCTCGCTGTCGCTCGGCGTGGGTTTCAGCTTCAACAACGACTTTCTTTCAGAAGCACGCCTTCGTGCGAACCGCTTCCTCGAGTTGGGGCTCGCTGCCAAGACACCCGAGCCCGGGTCGGGCCTAGCGAGCGCGTCGGCGCCCGCCCCGCAGCCCGAACGCTCGCGTGCCCAGCGCACGGAAGTCGTCGACAAAGCGATCGAGACCGAAGCGAGCGCGCAGGATGATGTTGCCGCCCCCGAACCCCAGCCAGGCACTCCGATCGTCGGCGCCGAACTTAAGCGCACCGATTGGTGGCTGATGCTCTTCCCCACACGCCGTCAGGCCGAGCCAGGGTATGTCGTGCAGCTGCTTCCGCGCGATCTGCAAACCGCTTTTCCTGGTGACCCCGGCGCGCCGGACGCGGCCTCGCCGCGCAACGCCACCTACTTCGCCCCGCCGCCGATGTCGGGCGAGGTCCGCACCTTCGATCACGAACTCGTCTGGAAGCCAGGACGGGTCCCGCCGGCTGGTATGCTGCAATTGAGCGCCGCCGGTAATGCGGTGCCCCTCCAGTCGGCCGAGCGTGTGCTTGATCCTGGCGGACCGAACCAGCGGTCCGCGTGGGTGACCCAAACAACGGTGAAGTGGGGCGCCCGCTTGGCCGAGAGCGATAAAGCGACGCTGCAGGCGATGCAGGCGCAATGCTATCTCGGCGATGGGGAATCGCGGACCTACACCGAACCCAAATCTCCCTATGATCCCGCCCAAGGCAGAGCCGAGCCGCTTCCCACCGATCCCGACGCTGCGGCGAGCGCCCTTGCGCGCGCCGCGCGCCAGCGCGCCAACGCCACCGGCATGGCGCGATTGGCCTATGAGATGGATGAGCGCCGCTCCGGCCTCATTGCTGCGGTTGGCGAGACGGCGTCGCGTATTGCCGCCTTGGGCGAAAGCGGAGGCGCTTGGGCGCCCGCATTCGCGGGTCTCGATGCGCGCGACCTTGGACTAACGTTCTGGATCCCGGAAAACGAGCTTGCCGACCTCCTCGAGGCGGCCGATCTTGCTGACGACAGCCGCCCTGAAGCGGCATGTTTCAGCCTCGTATCCTGCGCGAGTGAAAGAAACGGGGGGGCCTGGAAGCCGCGTCCGACCGACGCCGGCTTCGTCCACGCCTATAATCCGCCGCGGCGCCACTTCGCACGCATGCAGCCAAAACTGGCAGGCAAGCGGGCCGAGGTGAAGCCGCAAGGCGTACTGCTGTCATGGGATCTCGAGCCGGCCTGGACGGCGTCGGCCTCGACCTATGGCGACCCCGAGTTCCATCTCAAGCACTACCGAATTGAACGGCGCATCCCTAGCCTTGGCATTGTCCTCCCGCCCATCACCGTCAAGCCCGCCGACCAGGGCTACCAATTCGTCGATGACCTGAAGGATCTCGGTCCCGAACTGCGCGCCCTGCTGCTCGACTTGCCGCTCGACGACTTGTCGCCCCAAGCCGTGAGCGCAGCGCGCACGCAGCTTGCAGAGACCGGTCAGGCCTATATCGAAGCCCAATACCAGATCGTCGCTGTGGATTTTGCGGGGTCGGAATCCGAAGTGCAGCCGCTGCAGGCGGAGTTGCCGCTGCCGGCTCCCGAACGCAAGCGGTTGACCGAGGCGAGACTAAAAGTTCTTTATCCGGACCTACCGGTGCTCGGTGCCGTCTCGCAGCCGATCCTATCCCTACTGCTGAACTGGCCGGATGAAGCAGACTTTGCCGCCGCGACGGATGGGCTGCAGCTGCGCGTGCGGTCGGAACGCATGATCGGCGCCGGTCTTTTCGGCGCAGACGCGCTCGTCGATGCCGCTGGACGCCCGGCGTTCGAAGACATCCAACGCGATTTCGACGGCGATCGCATTTATACGCTTCAAGTGGCGCGTCCGCCTGCTCCGCGCGTCGCCTTGCAAGTGGCGCGCCTCCAGCCGAATAAAGCACCGCGACCGCAGTCGCTCTATGCTGTCGCGCCAGATACGACCGCACCTTCGCTGCTGAGCGCGCTCGGAATCGGCGCCGATTTCAACGTCGAAGCACTGCGTGTCCATGCCCGCCGGAAGGACAGCCCGTGGCTGCCCGTCGATCTCGTCATCGCGATCGCAGAAAAATCGGCGGACGCTCCGCCGCCGCTCGAGACCCGGCCGCTTGCGGTCGAATCTCCCGTCGAGATCTTCGAGCACCCCGTTCATGCGGAGTTCCTGGCGCTCGGCATTGAAGACGTCGCCGCCGAAGCCGGCCGGTTGCATCTCCTGAGACCGGCGGAAGATGCGTCACTGTCCGGGCTGCTAGACGGCGAATCCGCCGCCACCAAGCTCATCCTCGATCCGGAACGCCGAACCGGCGTCACGCTGGCATGGAACACGGCGGCGCCCAGCTTGTCGCTCATCCCTGATGGTCCAACCACGGGAGCAAGCATCGCACCCTTCGTCGGCGGCTTCGACATCTTTACGCTCCACCCCGACGCCTTGGCCCCGGCGCCGAAAGCCGCCACGCCGGAGCAACAGCCGGACGAGGATGCGAAGCATCTGGAAAACCACGCCGAGTACCTGGGCCGCGTTCAACTCTTGCCAGCAACCCTGGCCGCCCACACGCCCGCCACTATCGGCGATCTGGCCCGGGTCGAGGCCGGTTTTCCGAGCCAGGAGCCGCAGCGCACCGCGGCTGGCGCCGACGAGGCGCCTTGGTATTCGACCGCCGAATCTCTTCTGGCCTGGCCGAAGACGGTATTGCGCCGCCGGCTGGCTCCGGCACCTGACGAGGCGGCGCTCGCGTGCTTGTTTGCTGCTGGGCGCCCCACCCGCGTCGCGGCCGAGCTCGTCATTCCAGAGGGTCTTCTGCAGGGCGAAATCAAGCTCAACGCCTTGCCAAACGACGTCTCTGCGAGTGGGGGCCTGACCGTCGACGGCGTACGCAGCTGGTTGCGCGCCCTGCGCTGGACTCCGCTAGGCGCGACGCCGCGACAGGTCGACGAGGCCTTCGCCAGCAATTCTGCAGGGTGGGGCGCTGCCATGTTGAGGCTAACCGCATTTCAGGGCCTACGCCGGCTCGGAGAACCCGTCGACCTTGCGCTGCCGCTCGAAGGCCCGTTGCACCCGGTCCTCGCCGACGTCCTCGACACTTTAAGGCACGAGCGTTCGAAATCTGGTCTTCTTTATCGTCGCTACGAGACTGTCCTGGAATCGAGCCCCACACCCCAGGCGACGAGCTTTACCGCGTTGCTCGATGAGACCGCACCCGGCGGTGACCCGCATGGCTGGGGCGCATTGCGAGCCTTGGGCCTTTGCGCGGCGCTGCGCCTTTACGATACCGAGCGCGGCGCGTTCGTGGCGAGCAAGGACCTTCTGTCCAAGATCAACAAGGCATTTGTCGATACGCTGGCCGACTACGAGGACGCGTTCGTTGGCGCGCCTTTCGTCGATGTCTTCGCCCGCCACGAAGGTTTGGCACGGGTCGGATCGTTTGACGGCGGGACGCCTGCTACGAAACTGGACGACGAGCTGCTGAGCTTCTCGCAGATCGCGCTTCGCCCAGTCGCTGAGCCAATGCTCGAGGGCACCAGCAAGTTTGTACGCTATGGCCGGCTCCGTGTCGGCGAAAGCGTAAATCCGCGGATCGTCACCAGCGAAAATCGCCGCGCGATTATCGATCTCGAGATGCTGACCGGCACGGGCCGCGGCGCTCGGTTTACCGTGGCTGCGGGCGGGCTCCTCTCGGACACGTCCATTCCCGCCGAGCTGCTGATCGATATCAGCGACGCGCAAGCAGCATCGCAACGACTGGCGCAAGGCGTGGAACTTGCTCTAGTGCGCATCATCTCACTCGGCGGCCCTGGCGGGGATAACGACCTAGCGGAGATCGAGGCGCACTTCGATGGCCTCCGCTTCGAGGCGATCGACGGACCGAAGGAGACGGGTGGTGGCGCCAATCCGTTTGGACGCTTCGCCCCCCTCGACGCCGATCGTATCCACACGTTGCTGTTCGTTCCTAGAGCGCAGGGCAAACCCCCGCTTGCCGCAGACCACCACCGTGACCTGTTGCGGCTGGCCGCGCCTTACATCAAGCCATCGGGCCAGCCCCAAAATACGGACGACGAGGTATCGGCGCGGATGGAGGCTTGGTCGCGGCGTTTCATTCGCTTCGGCGCCGCGGTCAAGCCGCCCCCGCAACATGTCGGATTCTCGCTGGCGTGCGTGCCGCGTCCCAGTCCTTGGCGGGCGGTGGCCCGTGCCGACGGCCGTGCAGATATCCTGCTTCTGGAGAAGGATCGGTGGGGTGCCCGCCGGCGCTACACAGTGCGTCCGTTCGGCCGTTACGAAAATTTCGTCGAGGCCGTCGAGCGCACATTGCCGCGCGCGGCAGGCGAGCCGCCGCTGTCCAATCGGCCGCCGCCCTCTCTTGTGCGTGCGCTCAGGGGACGTATCGATGCTTGGGCCGAAGTCTCGATCCCCCGCAGTGAGCCCGTGCAGGCTCCGGTCGTACTTGCCGTTGGTCGCCGCGATGTTCTGCAAGGCGAGATCTTGCGGCCCGGCGAGCATCTCGAGCTTGTCCTTGCCCGTGCCGTCGACGAGACCCTGGCGGAGACCAACACCATGGTAGAGGGTGCAGTCCAATCTCACGGGCTTGGTGTCAGCTTTTGGGCTGAGCATGCCTACGCCAAATGGGCCACCGCGATGGGCATCTCGCCCAACGACGAAGCTGCCGCTATCGTCGCTCTTTCCAGCGACGCCCCCCGGCCAGTACCGCTAAGCCTGACCGATCGCGACGCCCTCAAGGACCTCGATGGCCGGGTACCCGATTTGTGGCGCGGCGCCCTCGTCTACCGAACGCGCCACTTGCCACATTTCTTGCGCATGCACGCTGTTGCCTATGCGGCGGCGGGCGTTGTCGTCTCGCCCGTCAGTACCGCGACATTCGAAGAGGGCCAGTACGAGTTGCGGCTGCCAGGCGTCGAACCGGCCTGCCGGGTCGAGGCGGTCACCGAAACAGGCGTCACCATCACGTTCGAGATACCCCTCGTGCGATACGTCGACGGCATGCCGCAAGGAGCCCGAGATCTCTGGGGCATCGATGCACCGCTGCTGCAGACGCCTGACCCCGCCGTCTCCTATCGCGTCTCGTTGGACGCGCTTTACCAAGACGCCGTCGTGAGCACGGGCGCGGAGTTCGAGATCGCCGCGGAGACAACGCCAGATCAGGAGGACTTCCGCACCGACAAAGTCGGGCCACGTTTCAACGACGCGGCGGTCACCCAGAGTTACGCCGCCGCAGGGACCGTGCGCAAAAGGCTCGACCTGGAGGTGCGCCAAAAGGGTGGTCAGTCTTCGGCTTTACCAGCCTACGGCGCGGCTCCAGCGCTTGCAAAGCGCCTCGAATCCCTCGCCGCCACGCCAGCGGATGCAGCCTGGATCTCGGCTTTCTTGCCGACCTCGGCCGCCTCGATCGCTCTGCTCCGGCCTCCTCGGCGGATGAACCGCAACAGTAACGTCACCGACTGGGCGAACTTCCGAGCACAAATCGAGGCGACAAAGGCCGAGCTGACCGCATATGCCGATCAGGATCCTCCGTACGCGCCCGCCCTAGCCTCGAGTCTGGCTTTGCTCGACCGCGCCAGGCAGATCCGCGATGGGAATAACGGTGAGCGTGACTGGGAAGCCTTGCTCGCCGCGCCGGAGCTTGGCGGCGCGGGGGAGGCTAGCGGACAGCGCTACCGCTTACCCACTCCGAGCTGGCCCGGGGCCGTCGCCTTCGCACGCCGCGACCACATAGTTCTAGACTACGGCGATTGGACTTGGCCCGCCCCGCCGCGAGCGGACTTCGCCGC
Organism: Sphingobium sp. PNB; assembly: GCF_019873065.1. Classification (NCBI taxonomy): domain Bacteria; kingdom Pseudomonadati; phylum Pseudomonadota; class Alphaproteobacteria; order Sphingomonadales; family Sphingobiaceae; genus Sphingobium; species Sphingobium sp. PNB. The sequence goes on along the minus strand of NZ_JAINEZ010000011.1, from coordinate 41,812 downwards.
GCGAGAGCGCCTCGCTCGGGCGCTCGCCGGTCTGACCCCGGTCGCCCCAGCCGTCGCCGCCGATGTCGCAGATCTCTCTCGCGCTATTCGTACGGGACTGCGAACACGCGAGGTCGCCGCCCAGGCGCCGCCGATGGCCGGGTTCGCCCGCGTCACAGCCGCGGTGCCCGACAGTGAGAGCGCCGAGTTCGCAGCGGTCGACGCTGCTGCTCCGGATGCATGGGACGTGCTTTGGAGCGTCTCCAGCACCGCGCCGCTCCTCGATACTGGCGAGCTGGATCGTGACCGGGTCGCGGCTCTCTTCGCTGTGGCCGAGGCAGAGCCCACGGCAACCGCGATGATCGATGCTCTCGCGGCATGGGAAGACGGCCAGGCGCCCTTTGCACCCATCGAATTGCCGTTGAGCCACCGCGACCGTCAAAATGCGCTGGCTCGAATTCGCCAGGCGCTGACGTCGCAGGCTGGTCAGCCAGCCGTGCAGCTTGGCAACCTTGAAGGACCTTACGCGGTGACCCAGCGGCGTCCGCCAACCGATGCAGACCTCGCCAGCCTGCCGAGCATCACGGTGCGCAACCGCCTGCAAGCACTCGCCGACGACCAATTGTTCGGAGCTGATCGCAGGCCCGTGCTCACCGCCTATCATGGATTCGCCCCGCCGGTTCGGCGCTCCTTCACTCGCACGTTGGAACCTGCGCAATGATGCTGGGCAATATCTCGCTCGTCGGTCCTCGCCTTGCCGTCGGCGAAGGCTTTTTGTGGCGAGCCTCCTTGCGGGTCGCCTATGACAAGCCCGGCCAAGGCGCTGTCAATATCCGCGTCGTCGATCATGCCTTCGGGCTACGCACCGTGCTCGCGCAGGACAGCGTCCAGGATTTGCGATACCAGCCAAGCGCGGGACCGAGCTTAGGGATTACGCAGTTCCGGCCGCCTGCGTTGCTAGCCGTAGCTGCCCACGTCGATCCCGACGCCGATTTCAGCCTTCGCCCCAACCCGGATGCCAAGTTCAAGCTAAAGCCGGTTCCCGTATCGGAGCGCAGAACACTCTTCGTCAGTCCCGCCGGAGTTTGGCCCAGGCAAGCCTATTCCGCGGGCGACGACGCGCCCGCGATCAGCACGCCGTCTCTCCGCCTAGTCGAGAGTGGCCTCGAGGCGGTCTTGAAGCCGGGTTTAGCTGGACGGGATCCTCTCAACCTGCGCCTTGAGGGCAACCGCGTCATGGTCTTGGGTGACTTGCTCATCCCTAACGCGCCGAGGCGACGGGAGCTCAGGGTCAAACTCACGCCCCTCGGACTGGAGTTCGAAGCAGCCCCGCCGCAATTTCTGCGGGATTTAAACGCCGGTCTAACCGAAGCCACAAGACTAACCTATCGTCTCACGACCAAGGCGGATTCAAGCGGCGGCGCGGCAGGCGAACCTCAACTCCAGTACGTGCTGGAATTGGTAAAGGCCGAGGCCGCGGATATTCACCGGCTACATGACTCATTGGCGGAGGTGTTCCGCCCCACGAACGAAGCCCTATCGCGCGTTCGTATTGACTATAATTCTGGCGATGGTCCGCCGCCGCTCTCTTGGCCCCTTACCGTGGTCAATGGCCAACTCAAGCTCGACCAGATGCGCTGCGTTCTCCGCGGTGACCGCGTGCGCATCAGGCTTCGCAGCGAGCCAGAAACGCTCGGAGGATCGCAACAAGTTGCGGAAATCGCGCCTTATGCGCTGCAGTTATCCTCGGTTGGTGTTGGCGCGGCACGCTGCCTAACGGTGGAGGCCGACACGGGGACACCGATTGGAGAGCCGACCTCGGACGAATTGCGCGCTGACGTCGAATTCAGCTGGAAGCCGGGCGATGCGCGTCTCCACGGTAAGATGAGTTCGCCGGCAGGCGCCGTTCCGTTGGGTCTCGACGATGAGGGTCTGGCCAAAGACTTGGGGCGCCAATACGCTCAGTCGGGCGTGCTACCGAAGGGCCAGGAGACGAGCCCTTATTTTTTTGTCCCCGTGCAACGCGGCTGGCTGCAAATGGCCCTTCCCGATCCGCCACCGGCAAGCGCACCCCGCTCAGCATCGCGACCTCCGAGTGCGCGCGGCGCCGACATGCTATGGAATGGCGCGACTGCGCAGACCTGGAGCCCCGCGACGGACGCGGACGATCTCACGCGTAGACTGATCGAGGTCGACGGAGCGCTTCGTGTTCTCCTCACGCTTACCTGGGCGTGGGCGAACCGCACCATTCCGCCTGTCACTCTGGTGCGTTTCGAGCAAGCCTGGGGCCGGCTACGCGGTCACTTATACGTGGCGGCGGCCAGTCCCTCACCCAAAGAAATCCTGCCTTCCCTGCTCGCAGGGCCAGCCGCGGTTCGGGACGTCGTCTTGCCGTTCGGACTGGGTGCCAAGGACGAGATCCGCGCGAAAGCACAGTGGCACGACGCCGGCGGAGAGACCGTGGAGCTTGAGTTAGCGATCCCCCAGACCGACAAACGCGTCAATTTGGCTTGGCTTGGGCACAAGACACTGCCGCTCATCGTGCAAGCGCCTATGACCCGCACTGCCGCCGCGGGCGAGCCGTTACATACGCGTTCGCTTGTTCCGCACCAAGTGAACGGCGCGCCCAAGCTCATCTTGTCGCCCACCGCCGCGCTTCCTTCGCTTGAGGCAACCATCGCCGCGTGGGAAGACCACTGGCCATGGCCCGCGCTGTCCGAGGACGGCGATAGCGAAGAAAAGCCGGCCGTCGAAATGGTCATGCCGACTCTTCCGGAGGCGCGGTTCGCGTGGCCGACGTTCAGAAACGTCGACGCGCCGGGTCTCAAGGTCGCACTCGGGTACGACCTTCCGCTGCTCGCCGAATATTTCGCCGGTATCCGGACACCCAAGGCGGTAGCCATGGCCGCGTCCCCCGATCCTGCCGGAGCGCCCAGCCCCCCTACCGCGCTCGAACCATTCCGGCTCCCCGCGGTCTGGCGCCAGGCGGCGGAGGGCCTCGCGCTTGCACGGACGCAAAGCGCCAGCCTCGTGCCATGGTCTCCCACAACCGGCGACGCAATTCCCGTGGAGATTGCAGGCCTTGCCGAGCCCTTCGTCTGGTCCACACGCTTCAAATTCGAGCCTTCATTCAAGATCGATGCCTCGTCCAATGCCTTGCCGCTCGGCGCCTACCGGCTGGACGGAGAGTTGCTTTACGGCGGTTCGGCTCTCGCTGGCGGACCCGACCGCGACTTCGATCTCGACCGCACGAACCTGAAGCTCAGAAAGCTTGCGGGCGCGCCGCTCAAGGTCCGAGGTTTGGCTGCGGGACTGAGGACCGAAGGCGTCCATGCTTACGACAACCGCGGCCACGCGATCGCACAAGCTCCGACGTCGGCGCCCACAGCGGAGGTGGGCCTGCGCCAGGCGGCCTTCGATCCCGGCCGCATCGGCGCAGCGGCACAACCGGTACGCACCTTCCAGCGCGCCAGTCTGCGCGCGCCTATGCAAGTGAAACTCGGAACCAAGGTCGCCGAGTTCTGGTTTCGCGACCTCGTCCTCAATGCTCAGAACACATTCGCTATGGCCGATAGCCCAGCCGAGCGAGCCAGCGGGCCGAGTGCGACGGCCTTCGACCGCGACCGACTTCCTTTCGGTCTGCATGAATGGCGGCTCTACGAACCGATGGATGCGGATGTTGAACCGGCAGCCGGAATTGCTTTCGGGCCTTTCCGATTCCGACCTCTGCGCCTTCACGAAGTCGAGTGCGAAGCCACGACCCCCGCGACCCTTGGCCTGCAGGTTGCGTCAATGGCGATCGCCGGCGTGTTGGAACTCGCACCGCCTCGCGAGATTACGGCTGATCCGGAGTACGAGTCGGCAAACCTCGTCTTGCTGACATTTACGCGCAGCGGCGCGCAGGAACTGACGCTTTCCGCAGCCGAGCGTATCGAAGTAAATTTCACGGATAGCGATGCTGCTCTCGTCCGCGCGCCGAATACACCCCTACAATTTAGCCGCTGCGATGCGCGGATTACGGCAGGTGCGACCAAGGGCGGGACTGGCTTGGCCACGCTCAATCTCGTCCTGGCTCCCAGAGCCACGAGCGTGCAGGAGGAGAGCCTTGCATTCGACCGGGCAACGCTCGACGTGCGCCTGTTCGGTCAAGACTGGTCAATTTCGAATAGCAAGCCGGCCATTGCCGCCGATGACATCCTGAAGGTCAGCTTCAGCCCGCCGGCGACACCGACCGCGCAAGCCTATCCCGGCGGAATTGAAGTAACTGCCACGGCGACAGAGCTGACAGTCAACCTTAAATCCTTCACTGCGGTCCTAACTCGGCCGGCCAAGTCCGTTGACGGGCTCGCCATACCAGCGCTTCAAGTACTTTCCCTCGCACCGGATCGTCTGACCTGGCTCGGGCTCAAGCTGCCAAACCCGCCCATCGAGATCGACCACACATGCGGATGTATCAGCCTCGACCTTCCGGGGACGGTTGAGGCGCAGGGCGCGCTTATCGTCGGGTTGCCCGTGGGCCGCTCGGCTATCGCAGGCCATGTGAGCTTGGTGTTTGATCCCGTCGCTGGCGACTGGCCACAAGCCAACCTGCGATCGGGCTACGCTGACCTGACAGCGACCTACTTGGAAGGTCCCGAACAGCGGCCGAGTTTTCGTCATCGGCTCCTGATCTCCAATAGAGCTTGGACCGAGAGCGATCTGGCGGTGACTTTACCGGCCCGCGAACGGCTAAGCCGCATTCAGTGGCCAATTGATGCTGTGGCAGCGCTCCCCGTCCCGCCACCAGCGGGCCGCGCTGTAAACATCACGATCGGCGACGCGGGCCCGCCGCTAGTCCACCGGGTGACAGTCGAGCTACAAAGACACGCGCTGGGGCTCGACTTGCTCGGGTCCGATCGCGATGCGGTAAGGATCTATGCGCCGTGGCGAGTGCTGGCACGCGCGCGCCACCAGATCGCCGACCTCAGTTGGACGAGTGTTGAGGCCCTGACCGTTCTTGATCACGTCTTGCTCGTCCGTGCGGCGACGGGCGACGTCGACACGGCATCGAACTCGGCCCGAACCGAATATGGTTTTGTCCCGCATTACCGGAACGATATCTACCGCGGGGATCGCACGGTCGACTTCATGCGCAACCCAGGGATCGCGCGCCGCGCGCTTGCTGCCGTGGGTATTCCCGACTTGTTTTTGGCAAGGACGCTTGCCGCAACGCCGGCAACCGGCGCAACAGAGGCCCTATTGTTCGCTGGCGGGGCGGCGACAATCGTGCGAACTGCATCGACCAATGATGGTGATGTCGGCGTTCAACTGACCTTGCCGTGGCTGTGTGCCTGGCCAGATGACCTCACAAACGTTCCCCTGAATTCGGCGTTGAATGTTCTCCCCCAAGCGCCAACGACGCCCAAGGCATTTCGTGCAACCGACGTCGATTTGAATGCTGGCGTCGCCGTGCCAATCGGTCTTGCGCCGAGCGCACCGGCTGTGCTCGGCGCCTCGGAGTTCGAAATCCTCAAGACGATTAGGCCGCTTCTTGTAGAACCCGGTCGGCCAGCGCCAATATGGCCGGCCGAACGGCCTTACAGCGATGGCTCCACCACGCTCGCACCCCAGGCACCGCCCTATTACCTGAAACCTGCCGTCGCTTGGCCGGCAGAGCAGAGCTACATCGAGGCCACAGCGCCGATAACACCGCAGGAAATGCCTTATTTTCTGCGCAGTCTGCTTGCGCTGAGAACGATTGTCTCAGTGTGGGGGGGACAGACAGCAAAGTCTCACTTCGCTTCGGCGATCAAGGTCCTGATCCCTGCCCGTCCGGATCGGGACGATCGCCCGCCGGAGCGCAGCGTGGCTTTGAGCATCTCTCATCGCACCGCCTCGCCTGAAGAAAAGTCAGCCCAGCTGATCGTCCTCGAACGCCGCCTAGCCCAGGTCGTGCCGCCTCCGTCGGAGATCGACCTCACCGCTTTGGCGAGCGGAGCGGCCATGCGCCGACTGGCGAGCGCCGCGCTCGAGATCACGCGGTATCCGATCGCCATCGTAGCGGTTGCCGAAGACGGAAATGCTATCGTGCGCCGTTCAGTTGAGGCACCGCCTCCCATCGTGCTACCGACCGCGAGTCTCAGGCTGCGACCGCGAGAACAGACACTCTATGCGGCTGCCACGCGAGGCTGGCCGACACGGCCGGAACCGATGCCCCTCGACGTCGAACCCGTTGTCGTCACGGGTGAAGAGGCCGTCCTGCATGCGCCCGAACTCGCGCTAGGCGGCCGCGCAGCCGCCTTTGCAACACCTGCCTATATCCGGTCTTCAGAGCAGATAACTCAAGCAGCGCAACACGCGGTCTACCTTTTCACGAGCCGGCGGGCGATCTTCCGGCGTAGCCGGCTGTCGGGCGGCGGCACGGCGCCGCCCGCGCGGCACCTCAGTCCCGCCGCAGCGAGACTGCGGGCGCCCACCGCTGCGGCGACATCCGAAGCCCTTGAGCGGGTTGCCGCGAAGAACGGGACCATCCGCGGCATGCTGCCGGGTACTTTTGAACGCGCGGCGCTCGGAGGACGAGCTGGCGCCATGTTCCTCGAGACCGACGGGATCGTGTCCAGCGGCGAAGGCCTCGCGCTTGACCCGCAGGTTCAACGTTTCGGAGTCCGCGGCGACCTCCTCGCGCACGTTTCGCGGCAGCTTCGCGCGCCGCGAGCCGGTCCATTGCCGGAGACCCCCGACCTCGCTGCGCGTCGGCGCACGTTCGTCTCAGCCGCGGATATCGAAGCCGCAACGACGGCGCTGAAACCGTGTCATATCGTTCTTGGACCTGCGGGTCTCATCCGGCTCGGCGATGCGACTACGCGCATCGAGTTTCTGGTGGTGGACGGAGCCGACACCGACGAAATGCCGCAACGCTTGCGACGGCTCCCGGTCCCGTTCGAGAGCAAGTTAAAGATAATGGCGCGAGGACCGTCTGCGACAAGTGGGACGGACGTTCTCGCCCTGCTCGTCGAGGCCGGCCTTTTCGACCCTTTGACGCGCGTCGAGCTGCGGATCGGAGCAGCGCGCGTTGCATTTGCCAGCTTGAAAGCTGATGTCGCGGGCGATTACGTGATTATCGAGGTCGCTCTTGGCGACAGATCTGACCATGGGATAGGACGAGCCAGCGAACTGCTGACCATCGCCTCTGCCGACGCTGTTCCGATCCTGCGGGTGACGCTCGGGCGCTCTGGGCTATCTCCGCCACCCGGAAATGCGATTCCGCTGCCTTTAGATCCCGCAGTTTCTCCGCTCGCACTCGGACCGCCGCGCATTGTCGACATCCCGCTGCCTCTCACGGCTAGCAAGGGCCCCAGCTTGCCATTGGAGACCGTGCTGGTCGCCTTTGGTGACCCCAGTTACGATCGAACTCTCTCCAGCCGCGCGCAGTCGTCTCGCACAGCAGACGGGCGGCTTCTGCTGGCAGTAGATCGGCCCGAATACGACCGCTCGGTCGACATTCTGCTCGCTTTCGGCGAGATCGATAAGGCGACGAACACATTTAAACCTCCGACGATCGCGCAGGATGGTACTGCACAGCCTGTCTGGCCGCTCGAACTGCAGGTACAGCGCGCGCAGGACCCAAGCCTCTCCGGCGCAGCGCTCGACAAGGCAGCTGAGCTAAAGCCGGTTACCGTCGACGGTCTGAGCGAGCTGAAGGTCGTGGCGGGCGCGGTTCACAGCTTGCCGCTGCGCAGCCTTTTGTCGGACGACCGCGGACTTGAGCCTGGCGATCAACTGATCATCACCGCAAAGGATGACCGCAACGACCTTGTCGTGCGCGTCCAGATTGTCGCCGAACTCATCACTCCGGCACCCGATGCGGTTTATGGCTTAGTCACCGTTTCGCGCGATGCAGCGCAGGTTCCCGTAGCGGCTAGCATACCGCTCTATGCGAGTGCCCCGATGCCGCAGGTGATCGAAGCGCCGAACCTTCTGGCGGATCTCGCGGCGGGGTTCGTGCGCCGCCGGGGTCTCTTCATCTGGCGCTTCGCGACGCCCACGCCGATGCAAGGAATGCCCTATGCCGCCCTGGTCAAAGTGGATCGGGCCGGCGGCGGGCAGATTCCCGAGAAGGAGGATGATTTTAGTCTTCTGTGATGGGCGGAGCCGAACAACGCGGGCAGGCTCAGGCCGAGCGCCGTCGCTCTTCGACCTCGCCGAGCCGCTGCGAGACCTCGGCTACCGGATATCCACGCTCGGTGACCTGGGCCACCGCATCACGCTTGAACTCGTCGCTGAAATTGGGCTTCCCCATCATCGCCTCCTGCCCTCAAAATTAGGATCGAAGGCGTCCAGAAATCTAGGGGCTACTCAGCGAGCGCAGAAACAGAGTCGGGTTTTCTCATGCCCCTGAGCTAACATCATGCTGCGTCAAAAGCGGTCGCAGGGATGCGCTGGCCGCCTCCAATCGCTCTCGCATAACCGATTGGAGCGCGTCGGGGCCTTCAATCACAACCTCCCCGCCCCATGTAAAAAGATGCTCGGCAATTTCGCGAAGACCGCCAGCCCTGAACCTTACGATTAGGCCCTCAGCCGTTTCTTCCAGTTCCTGAGCCGGATGGAAGCGCCATTGCCGTGCGCGTTCGACGGAGGATGGGAGCACGCGCAACACGACTGCGTGATCTTCCTCCCGCCAGATGCCAAAGCTTTGTGACAGCCACCGGTCGAGGTCCCAATCCTCTGGAGGTAGTCCCGACGTGTTTGCCGCACGCACGTTGTTCATCCGATCCAGACGGAAGGGCACTGGGTCGGCATCGCGATCGGGCATTTTGCCAATCAGGTACGTGATCGGACCATGCACAAGGCCAAAGGGTATCACGCGGCGCCATCGTGGGAGATCAGACCCATCGGCGCGATAATCGAATTCCACACATTGCCCTGCCATGATGGCGCCCTGGATAGCGGCCAGATTTTCCGGGTCGGCGACGACGGCCGGCCCGGCGGGAACCCTGCTGCGCTGAAGGCGGACCAAGGCTTCCAGGTCCGGATCGACCCTTCGCTTCTCGCGATCATCCAATGCAGCTTTTGTCTTGTCGAGCAGGCTGGAGAGCAGTGCTGCCTGAGGTGCCATCTCGCGATTGCGAGCGTCGGCTTCAGCCTGGAGTGCCGCGATCTCGGCAGCCGTGGGACGCGTGTACACCCGCCTAAGCGCGTCTCGAATGCGAAAACGTTTGGTTCGTCCATCGCTGTCCTCGACGACATCGAAATGAAGCGCGATCACGTCGCGCAGGCGCTCGGCGGTTCGCCTGGTAACCCCGAGCCCGGCAGCCATCTCGCCCAGGGTCAGGCCTTCCCCGCTGTCGCACAGCATATGAACGAGCTTCAGCGTGCGATCGAGCTTGGCCATCCTCTGGGTCACGGCGTTTCCCCTTGCAGGTCGAAGGGCCCTACCGGCAGGAATAGCAGAGGGCTGCTGTCCTCGGATCGCGAGGCTTCCAGCCAGTCGCGTCCGGAAATCTCCTGCCTTGCCAATTCTTCCAGCGTCTCCACGCTGGCGGCCGCGGCGAGTTCGCGTTCGCGCGCTGATTTGACGATGGTGCGAAAGTCTTCGGTTCGCTGATCCATTCGCTCTTGCCACTGCGGCGTTGCCGCCAGGTCATGGTCTGGCGAAGCTGCGAGGGCCAACCGGCCAAGGCGCACGGGCTCGCCAAGCGCCAGAAGCGTGTGGGTACGCGCCGTAGCGGCCTGACGCGCCATGTCATCCTGGCCTGCGGCCAACCTCGCGGTAATGCGCAGTCCCGAAGCCAATGCATACGCATCCACGAAGGGTTCGCCACAAAGACGATCACTGGCATCGTCAAGGTCACGGGCACGGCGTTCGAAGCTGTCTGCGAGAAAATGGGAATCGCGGGCAATAGCCGTCCATTCGGTGTGGGTCGCGGATGGAAGCCATGCTTCCTCGACCTGGTCGGCCAGAGTGCGAAGCCGTGTAAAATCTTCCGCAATTCGCTCGGTTCGCAAACCCTCAATCCCTCGTGCAATCGCTGCTAGTCCGGGACGGATGGCATCGACCTTCTGCTCAACGCGCGCGATCCGACGGGCAAGCAGGGCGGTTCCCGCAATCGACACCCCAATCGATATGCCGCTCAATGCGAGGTTGGCGACCTGCAGCGACTGAACCACCGCGATCGCAGCTTTGATCTGTTCGTTCTGGACGACGCTCACGGCCTCGAGCGCCAACTGGGGCAACCCCAGGGGGCCGGAACTCAGCAACGAAGAGAGCGCCGAGGTCTCTTGCAAATGCCCGACGATCCTTCCCGAGGTGACGGACTGGATGATGGAGCCCGAGACGCGGTATTCGCCCGAGGCAACGCCGGCCAGAAGGTGACCGGGAATCTCACGCAGCAGCGTGTTGGCAAGCGAGCCGATCACAGGGCCTTCGCCCGCTTGGCGGCTCGGTTAAATTCGGTCGCGAGTTGCTGCAGGATTGCAGGAGACTGTTCGCTTCCGTCGATCAACGAGGCGACGATGAACCCTCGCACCCGCTTTCGCAGACGGACCAACGTGCGATCGCGTATCTTAGCTGTGTTAAAGACGCCGGTAGCAAGACCCAATCCGGCAAGGGCACCTCCGCCCAGCACCACCGGCCAACTTATAGCTGTGGTGGTCACCAACCCGAGCCAGGCCGTCGTGGTCGTCACGGCTGCGAATGGAAGGGCAGCAGCGGTAGCCACCCCCGCGGCCAACGGAACCGCGGCCGCCGCGACATCCCTTGCCCCCTCGAAGGCACCTTCCGGTTCCTCCGCATGCTCTGGCCCCCGCACCCAAACGGCCTGCTCCTCAACCAGTTCAAGCAGAGCCGTGTTCGCCTCGTCGAGGATCTCGATGGCGACGGGTTCCGCCACAGATCGCACCATTGGCGCGATACGCTCCTGGATGAAGGTGGCTTGGCTGAACAGCCCGTCTTTCAGACCGACCTTGGCGATCTCATCTTCGGCAGACACGATCAGATCGGCCGCAACCTGATTGAGCGTTCTCGCAGCGACGAGGGTGTAATCGGACGCCCATTCGTCGATCTTTTGCCCGGCAAAGATCCGGTTGAACAATCCCATGAATTTCCCCCGCCGCCCCTCGGCCGAATCCGGACTTCCGGTCGGACCTTGGAGACTGTCTCCACGACAGAACCGGTCGCAGCAAGCTTGAATCCGATGAAACTGCCGTTCGGGCACCTTGCATCCGATCATCAAAAGGCTTGTATGAGCGGTACTCGTAGGGGGCTGCCAATAGTCACAAGATTCACGATTCTGTGCGCCAAGTCGGCGTAGCAAGATCATTTAGTTTGCTGACTGCTTGTCAGAAGGAAATCGATTGTGAATGCTGCTTGTCGCTCAACTATTGTGTGCCACGGAAGACATGCCATGCGCTGCGAGCGGCTGCTTGCTGCGCGCGATCGGCATCATGGCACCCAGATCATGTCCTTCGAGCAGGCAGCGGTGCGGTTGGCCGGAGGCTTCATCAAGCCGATTGACGACGAAACGCTTCGTTCGACGTTGCAGTCAGTGCTCCCCAAGACGCCGCTCGGTGAGTTGGAAAACATCAAGTCGCTCCCCGGCATGGTCAACGCTGCGGCCGACACTCTTCACAAGGTTTGGCGGGCCGGGATTGACCTCTCCGCACGCGCAGCAGACCATCCCAGGCTAGAGGCGCTGGCCCACCTCGAAGCTGCTGTTTTGGCCGAACTTCCTGCGGGAATGCTCAGGCCGATGGATGTCGTCGCCCGCGCGCGGAGCCGGATTCATCATTCTCAGAAGGTGCTCGGCGCCCTGACCGTTGAGGGATTGACCGAGCTATCGCCGTGCTGGCGCCCATTGCTGATCGAGCTCGCGACCGAGATTCCGGTATCGTGGAATGCCGGGCCGCGCCGGATTCCGTCCTGGTTGGCGGGATCCGCGATAAAGGTAGTCGAAGCTGCGGCCCAGCATCCCGAGGTCAGCCTCGCAAGCGCCGCCTCGGGTCTCCACGAGGCGATCGAGGCGTTGCGCTGGGCACGGTCTCTTCTGGCATCCGGCGACGTCGCCCCGCACGAAATCGCAATCGCAGCGGCGTCGCCTGCCGAATATGACGATCATTTCCTGGCGTTGCGGTCCGATGCCAACGTCGACCTGCACTTTGTCCATGGCGTCCGGACAGTCACGACTCGCGATGGTCAGGCCGCTGCGGCACTTGCCGACATTCTCGTTCGCGGTCTGTCACAGACCCGTATCCGGCGCCTCGCCGCACTCTGTTCGGATGGCGCCGCGCTCTCAGCCCTTCCCGAAGGGTGGTTGCGCGTCTTGCCAACCGATGCACCGATGGCGACATCTGCTGCATGGAACCGGTTGTTGTCGGGGCTCGCAGCCGACGATTGGCCGGATGGAAACGACCATTCCGCTGCTCTCAAGTTCGCGATCGAACTGCTCGCAAAGGGATGCGACGCTGCCGATGAAATCGGCCCGGCCTTTCTTTCAGGCCGCGCGCTCGCGATTTGGCGCAAGGCACTCATGGCCGGCCCGGCCGCATCGATCGACACTTCGCTGGAAAACCTGAAGCAGGATGACGGCCTCGATTCCTGCGTCTCGGTTACGTGGATGCCCGCAAGTGCTCTTGCCGCATCACCGCGCCGGTTTGTCCGTCTGATTGGCCTGAATTCCTCGCGTTGGCCGCGTGGCATTTCTGAAGACCGCTTGATCCCCGATCACATCATCCCAACCCATGTGCTCGATCCACTTCCGATCAACCAGGCGGATAGGCGCGATTTCGAGACTATTATGGCGACGACATCCGGCCAGCTCGTACTTTCTCGTGCCCGCCGTGACAGCGATGGCCGGCTCCTCGGACGTAGTCCGCTGCTCGCCGGACTTGGCACCGAGATGTATCTTCGTCGCAATGCGGTTCCGCTTCATGCCTTCAGCGAGACCGATCGGTTGATGGCCAGAACGGAAGAGTTTCGCGGCTATTCCCAAGCGGTCAGCGCCTTGGCCTGCTGGCGGGATTGGAAGCGGGAGGAGATTACCGCTCACGATGGCAAGGTGAGGCCAGACCATCCCCTGATCCAGGCCGTTCTCGATCGCACGCAGTCAGCCAGTTCGCTGCGACGCCTGCTCCGCAACCCTCTCGGCTTTGTCTGGGTTTATGGACTCCACTGGAGCGCCCCTGACGCCGGGGCCGAACCGTTGGTGCTCGATCCGCTGGAAATGGGCGACCTTGTCCACATGGTGCTCGACATCGCCCTCCAGAGCATCGAGGCCGCCGGCGGGCTCGGCAGCGCAACGGCGCAGGTTATCGACGAATTGGTCGAAAATGCCGCAGCCCGAGTGGCGGCCGATTGGGAAAGTGAACGTCCGGTGCCGCCGGCGATCATCTGGACACGCACGCTCTCAGACGCTCGAATGACGGCAAGCAATGCCCTGACCTATGGCAATCAGGAACTGGCGGGAGCGCAAAGTTTTGCCGAGGTGCCGTTCGGTGGATCTACGGCCAAATCGGACGGGGCCATTCCCTGGGATCCGAGCACCAGGGTCGAAATTCCCGGCGCAGGCTTTGCGATCAAGGGATACATCGACCGCCTCGACATTCTTGACGATGGCAAGCGCGCCATTGTGCGAGACTATAAGACCGGACGCGCACCACGGTCGGCCATTCGCCTCAACGGGGGCAAGGAGCTTCAACGCTGTCTCTATGGCTTCGCCGTGAAATCCTTGCTCGGCGAGGATGTGAGCATAACCGCTTCGCTGTTGTATCCTCGGGAGAACCTGGACCTCCAGCTCGACGATCCCGACGCCGTATTGTCCGAGGTCACCGGCTACCTCGTTGCCGCCCGGTCGAACCTGCAATCCGGATTGGCAATCCCGGGCCCCGATACCGGCGATGATTACGACGATCTCGCCTTCGCCCTGCCTGCGAACGCCGGCCCGACCTACTGCAAACGCAAGCGTCCAATCGCGGCAGCCATGCTCGGCGATGCGGCTCAGGTGTGGGAGGCGGAGTGATGACGACCATGTCTGCGCAACTGAAGGACGACGGTGCCCGCTTCGATGCAATTGGTCGGCATACTCGCTCGATCCTTGTCGAGGCCGGCGCTGGCTCGGGCAAAACCGCGGTTATGGCGGGGCGTATCGCCGTAATGCTCGCGGAGGGAACCTCTCCGCGCGCCATCGCTGCGGTGACATTTACCGAACTGGCGGCAAGCGAATTGGTCTCGCGGGTCAGGGAGTTTGTCGCGGAGTTGAGCGAAGGTCGGATCGCGCCAGAGCTGAAAGTCGCGCTTCCCGATGGCCTCAGCGATGCTCAGCGCAGCAATCTCGTCACCGCGAGCGCGGCGATCGACGAAGTCACCTGCTCGACGATTCACGGCTTCTGCCAGCGCCTCATCAAGCCCTACCCGGCTGAGGCAGACATCGATCCTGGCGCGACGGTGATGGATCGGAACCTGGCTGACCTTGCGTTTCTCGAAATCGTCGATGGCTGGCTGCGAGAGCGGCTATCCGGCGAACACGGCGGCATCATTGCCGAAATGGTGCTCTACAATCCGAAGAGCACGGTCGAGCTGCTTCACAAGATCGCGGCCAATTTGCGCAGCAGGCGAACTCTCAAGGCACCTGCGCCCTCCCCGTTTGCTCCACTCATGGCCGAATTCCAACAGGCGGCCACGGCCTTGGGCGACTTCATAGAGAATGCTTCGGCCCACGAGCCCGAGACAGCCACCTATGCAGCAGGCTTCGCGCAGATGGCAGAAGCGGTAGCCGCGGTTGCCGAACCCCAATCACCCGCGGGCCTTGTTCAGTTGCTGGTTGCGCGCGCCCATCCGGACGTTTGCACCAAGACCGGTGGATTTGCCGCTTATCGCAAGAAGGGCAAGTGGGTCGAAGCGGCGAAGCAGGCCGGTTTGTCCAAAGCCGATGGTGAGCAGCTCAACATCGCCGCCGACGATCTCTACGTGAAATGCTGCGCGACGTGGGCTGCGATGCAGCAGGCGATTGCCGGCCACGTTCTGGCTGCGCTTGTCTCAGAAGCCGCTCCAATCCTCGAGCGTTACCGGGATTACAAGCGTTCCAGCGCGCAGCTCGATTTCGACGATCTGATCTATGCCGCGCGCGACCTGTTGCGCAGGCATGAGGCCGTACGCCAGGCGCTTGGCAAGCGTTTTGCCCACGTCCTCGTCGATGAGTTCCAGGACACCGATCCGCTCCAGACCGAGATCTTCTGGCGGTTATGCGGTGATCCGCAGCATGAAGGCGACGATTGGGCGGATTTCCGAATCCGCCCGGGCGCGCTGTTTCTCGTGGGCGATCCGAAGCAGGCGATCTACCGCTTTCGCGGTGCCGACGTCGGTGCCTACGTACAGGCTCGCAGCGCGTTTATCGCGCACAGTCAGGAAAGCTTGCTCTCTATCTCGACCAACTTCCGGTCGTGCGCTTCCATTCTGACCTTCGTCAACGCGCGCTTCGAAGCTGTTCTGTCTGCCGATGGTCAGCCAGGCTTCACGGCCCTCGATGCCTTCCACGCCGATCCCGCCGAAGGCGTATGCGTAGCCGCCCTCGACGTCGCGGTTGCCGGCGAGGATGGCAAAGCGAAAGTGGAGCAGCAACGAGACGGTGAAGCCGAGGCAGTTGCCGACCTTTGCGCCCGGCTGATCGACGGGCAGGAAATTGTCGATCGCCGGACAGGTACTCCGCGCGTCTGCCAACCGGGGGACATCGCCTTGCTCGCGCCGACAGGCGCCGAACTATGGCGATACGAAGAAGCTTTGGAACGCCGCGGTATCCCGGTTGCGACCCAAGCCGGCAAAGGGCTCTTCCGTCGTCAGGAAATCCAGGATTTGATCGCGGTCACCCGTGTCCTTGCTGATCGTCGCGACACCTTGGCGCTGGGCGCCCTGCTTCGGTGGCCATTGGTCGGCCTTACAGATGAAGAATTGCTCGATATTGTCTGGGCGCTCCCGCGCAGTGAGAGCGAACCCGAGCGCATCCCGCGTCTGACCCTGTCAGTCGATGCTGACACCATCACGCACGATCTGGCACGGGCGGTCCTGGTGAAACTCCAGGCTCTTGCGCGGCGCGCGAACAGCACCACGCCGCATGAACTCCTGTCGCAGGCGATTGATGTCCTGCGCATCAGGCCCATTCTCGTCGAGCGTCATCGCGGTCAGGCGGAGCGCGCGCTCGCCAATGTCGACCTCTACCTCAATCTCGCGACCGCATATGCGGTGCGCGGCCTGCGGTCATTTTCCGAGGCGATGACAACGGCGTGGGAGGATGAGGCCCGAGCGGTCGAAGGTCGTCCCGACGCGCAAGAGGAAGCCATCTCGCTGTTCACGATGCACGCGGCGAAGGGCTTGGAATGGCCTGTCGTCATTCCCATCAACACCATGACGGGGGTCATGGCTCCCGACAGCGCGGTGACAGATCGCCAGTCGGACACATTCTATTGCCCGATCTTCGGCGTGCCCCCCGAGGGCCACGAAGCGGCGATCGAGGCTGAGAAGCTCGAGCTGGATCGGGAACGGATACGTCTATGGTACGTGGCGGCCACGCGGGCGCGGCAATTGCTGATACTTCCTCGTCTCGATGTCTCACCATCGAAGTCGGCATGGATAAGCCTGCTCGACCTTTCGCTTGCCGAGCTTCCAGCCATCGATCCCGGCGAACTGCCAGAGCGCGCACCATCGCCAGCAGGGGAAGTGGGCAATGCGCAGACGCGAGAGATATTTGCGGCGGAAGCTGAAGAAATCCGGCAACGACAGGTCCATCTGACCTGGCTCGCCCCGAGCCGCAGCGAAAATACCTCCGGCCCCGTCGTCGTCTCGGAGGAACCAGACCTCTGGACAGACTCCGATGACAGGCAACCTCAGGAGCTCCCGCCACAGCTCGCCATTCAAGGCAGCCGTGAGCGGGGCCTGATCCTCCACAAGCTGATGGAGGAGGTTCTGACGGGTGAAACCTTCGACGACCTTGGTTCGCTGACCGAACGAGCGAAGGAATTAATCGTTCAGTTCGGCCGAACTGCGGTCAGCAATGCCACGACAGGCCTGTCCGCCGAGGAAGTGGCCAGTTGCGTCGACAAGACACTCAAGCTTGATCCGATTGCGGCAGTACGCGGAGAGCTGATAGCCGAGTTCCCGGTGTTTGCGAGCCACACCGAAGATGGGCATGAATATGCGACCTCCGGAATTGCTGACGCCCTCACCCTGACGCCTGAGGGCAAGCCGGGAACGATCGTGGATTGGAAGAGCGATGTAGCGCCCGATGCCGTGTCGCTCGAGCACTACAGAGGTCAGGTGCAAGCCTATCTCGACATGACTGGCGCCGAACGCGGAATGATCGTCCTGATGACGAGGGGTGAGATTATCGAGGTCTCGCCATCCAGCGTCGGCTCGACGCCATGATCGAGCCGAGAACCTGACCTCGCTGCCCTGCCCTTCCAAGTATGTCCCGAAGAAGCATTCATGTCCTATCTCGCCTGGATCGATTTTGACCCCGAAGAGCGTCGCCGCGCTCAAACACTGATCGACCTGTTCAAACAGCCCGAGGCGCGCGACGAGCTCGGCCTCGGCACCGTGCGTGACGGGCTGGCCGATCTTCTCTTTCCCGGAACCAGCACGATCCAGACGCGGCTGCGCTACATGCTTTTCATTCCGTGGATCTATCTGGAAGCACAGGGTCGCAAGGCCACGCAGGCGGAACGCACGGTTATTGCTCGCGATCTGGAATTCCAGTTGAGCGAAGCCCTGCTGCGCGGTGGGGAGACGATCGGGGTGATCGGACGAGACGCGGGGCGGAACCTGAAGCGCCTTGCATCAAGCGTCTATTGGGCGGGTCTGAACACGCTAGGCATCCGGGCGCTGCCGGGCAGCCATTCGACCTTCCTGTCCTATGGCCCCGAAAGCCTGAAGGACCACGATCTGAAACTCTGGTCGTCCAACCTTCCCAAGCCACCCGCAAATCTCCTGAACCAAGCGTCCTTCGCCCTGGCCGATGGTGAGGCTGATTTCCTGCGAGACCGCATCGAAAGCCATGCGGGCTCAAGCTTGCTGAACGAGCTGGCTCGCAAGGGCAAATCCTTCGCGGATGACTTGCCGTGGCAGATCGCCGAAGACACCATTTCAGACGCCAATCGCGCGGTCCTCCGGCATGCCGAACGATTTTCCGGCGTCATGTACGGAGCCAGCCTTCTCTATAACCTCCTGCTGGCCCTTCGTACTGCAGACCGGCCAAACGCCAAGAAACATGCCGATGCGGACACATTGGCGGCGGACTATCGCTCACGCATCGAAGTTTGGAGGTCGGAGCTCGATCACCTGGCGTTGAACGACTGGGATCTCGACGACCTCTTCGGCCTGATTGGCAGGACCAGCCACAACCTCACCAAGTCATCGCGGGATTTCATCCGGGGATGGGTAACAGTCGCCCGGGATGGCACTGGTCCCTTTGAGGCTGATCACCAAGCGATAGAACTGCTCAAGCAGCGAGAGCATGGGCTGAAACGGATGAAGGCAAGGCTTCTTCACGATGCGCCGCTTGAACGCTGGTCAGGGGCCTCGGGGGACGCGCGACTCGATTTCAGGTGGGGCATCGCCAGCCGCTATCTCGGGGAGCTTGCCGATGCCAGTTGACCCCGCCTTCGACCCTGAAAATCGCGAACTCTATACCTCGCTCATGCGCTCGCCCGACGGGTATAGGTTCGACCACGCCATAGCTACCACCTATTCGCTCGATTTCGAGACCGCCCTCGCGATCCCGATCGCCATAGTATTTCGCGACGCGGAGAATCGCGACGAGATGCTGCGCAGCCCCCTGGCTCTGTTGCAAAGCGTCGAACGGATGGCGGGCCGGATGGCCATTTACTGCGATCGTGGCCGCATCAAGGAGGCGCGCCCGAATGCAGCGCGTCTGATGGCCCTCTATGAGAAAACCATCACCGAGGTTGCGGCGCCGGGAGGCGGAGCGTTTCATCCTAAATTGTGGTGCATTCGCTTCCAACCGGAACGCAAGGGCATGCCCATCCGCATGCGGCTGGCGATTCTTTCGCGTAACCTGACCAATGATCGATGCTGGGATTTGGCGCTTTGCCTCGATGGCACGGTCGCCGACGATATTTGCGAAGGCAATGAGCCCGTCGTTGGGCTCTTACGCGCTCTTCCGGGACTGGCGAATGCGGCCAATCGGCCGACGGCGCAAAAGTTCCTCCCTTCGCTGCTGCGCGATCTCGCCTGCTGCTGGTGGGACGATCTTCCCGCCGGGGCAACCAAGATCCGCTTCGCCGTCAACGGCCTCGAAGCGGGAGCGTGGGCGCCGCAAAAGGGGGAGCGCCTCGCTATCCTGTCTCCCTTTGTAAGCGGGGACGCGCTCAAGCTACTGGCTTCGGGATACGATGATCCCGCATCTTGCCAACTCATCGCGCGGGCCGAGGAACTCGATTGCGTCAAACCGGCCATTCGCAGTCTTTTTGAGATTCAAACCCTCGATGACCGCGCCACCGAATACGAGGAAGAAGACCGCGAGGAGGCCTGTTCAGCCGATCTCGAGGGCCTTCACGCCAAGGCCTATGTCGTCGAGCGCGGCTCACGCCTGCACGTTCATCTTGGGTCCGCCAATGCGACGACGGCTGCGCTGGTGCCGACCCACGGAGGCCGGACGCAGAACGTAGAGATCATGGCCACGCTCGATGGCCCGAAATCCCGCATGGGAACGATTGAGGATACGGTATTCTCGGAAGGATTTCGCCGCCTCCTGGCTCCTTATACACCATCCGAGCCGCCCGAGCAGGACGCTGTGGCGGCAGCCGAAAAAGCGCTGGAGAAACTGCGCATCAAAATCGCGGCGATCGCGCTCGACCTTCATTGCACCCAATTGACGGATACCATTGCGCTCGAAGTCGAGATCGCCGGCAAAGCCCCATCCCTCGAGCTACCGGACGGCGTAAGCTGTTTCATGCGCGCAATCACCGTTGCGAACGAACGGGGATACGATGCTGCGGCGTTGCTCTCGAAAGCACAGTCTCGAATTACGCTTGGTTCGGTGCCATTGAGCGAGGTCACCCGCTGGTTGGGAATCCGCCTTCGCGACGAGCAGACTGGCGTGGAAGTTGCCTTCACCCTTGGTGCGCGGCTTGTCGGGGTCCCTGATGGGCGCGACGCCGCCGTGCTGCGGGCGCACATTGCGAATGTCGAGAATTTCTTTCGATATTTGAGCTTGCTCCTCGGAAGTCTGGGCGAAGGTAGTTTCCTCGAAAGCGAGGCCGCCGGCGAAGGACAATGGCTGCGCCGGCTCGGTCAGGGCGGAACATCGCTTCTCGAACCGATGGTCCGCGCTCTAAGCCTCGATGGCGGCGAGCTCGCCGAGATCGATCAGCTCATCAAGCGCCTTGAAGATCCGGATGGCGGCGCGAACATAGTGCCGCCAGAGTTCCTCGCGCTTTGGGCAAGTTTTGCGCCGCTCCTGGCCACCAAGGGAGCGCGGCAGTGACCTATCGGGCGAACGACCATCTGGAACTCCTGAAGCCCTTCCAGCGCGCCACGGTCGACTACGTCTTCCAGCGCCTGTTCACGGATGCGTCGCCCACGCGCCAGTTCCTTGTTGCCGACGAAGTCGGCTTGGGAAAGACCATGGTTGCGCGCGGCGTTATCGCCAAGACGATCGAACAACTGACCGGGAAGGTTGACCGGATAGACGTGGTTTACATCTGCTCGAACCAGGCGATAGCCGAGCAGAATATCAAGTCACTCAATGTTATCGGATCAGCAACCAAACCGCTGAACACCCGCCTCACGCTCCTGCCGCTTGAGATCGAGCAGGAAGGAGGGATCGCATCCAGGCCCATAAATCTTATCAGCCTGACACCGGGAACGGCGCTCGATCTCAAGTCATCGTTGGGCACGGCAAAAGAGCGCGCTCTCATTTATGAAATGCTGAGAAAAAGGCTAGGCATCCGGCATGGTGGCGTGCAGCGCATTTTTCGCGGCGGAGTTACGCCTGAGAACTGGCCCGGCTGGACAGACTGGATGCGCAGCCAGTCGATTTCGAAAGAGATACCCGAGCAATTCAACGACGCTATCGGGGATGACTTCATCCAACGCATTCGCGCGGCATCGGAGCTGGCACGGAACAAGAAAAGTCCTGACTACCCACCCGACCAGCGCCCGGCCTCGATAATCGGGGAACTTCGCCGCATCCTGGCACGGATATGCGTCGACGCACTTACCCCGGACCTCATCATCTTGGACGAGTTCCAGCGGTTTGCCGAATTGCTGCATGAGCACGATGAGAGTCTTGCGCCCGAAAAAGCAGCGGCTGCGGAGCTTGCCCGGGCGCTGTTTTCCTACTCTGGCACGGACGGTTCGTCGGCACGCCTGCTGTTGCTGTCCGCTACGCCGTACCGGATGCTCACCTTGAGCAGCGACGATCCGGAAGAAGGCGATCACTACAGCGATTTCCTGCGAACCATGCGCTTCCTCTTCGGCGACGTGGACGGCGAGGCGCGTGTCAGGGAACTCGAGAATGAGCTCTCGCAATTCCGGCGTGCGTTGCAGGCGATGCCTGCGTCAAGATCCGCCGCGCGTATCCAGCGGGACCGCGTGCATCACATCCTCAGCCAGGTCGTTGCCCGGACGGAGCGCGTCGACTCCACCGCGGACCGCAATTCGCTTGTGAGGGAGTTGAAGCCCCCGCTGACGATAGAGACGGACGACCTGAGGGAGGCGAAAGCGGTCTCGCAGGTGGCCGAACTCGTCAGTGCGCCTGGCATCGTCGAATATTGGAAGTCGTCGCCGTACCTTCTCAATTTCATGCGTGGCTACAAGCTGCGAGAGCGCCTGCAGGCAGTCAAATTGCGGCCGGCCAGGGAGCTGCGCACCGCGATTAGAGCCGCCGCGCCGTACTTCATCGACAAGGCACAGGTCGAAAACTTCGCAGAGATTCCACTTCGCAACGGACGAATGCGCGCGCTCGCCGACACCGCCTTCCAACACGGCCTTGATCGTGCGCTGTGGATTCCGCCTTCCCGTCCTTCATTCGGAGAGCCTGTCCCGGCGACCAAGACGCTGGTCTTCTCGGACTGGTCGATGGTCCCGGACGCAATTGCGGCGCTTCTCTCGCATGAGGCAAGCCGGCGCATGAAGATGTCACCGGATCTGGTGGGGCGCACAAGCCGCCCAATCGGCGTCGAAGAAATGATGCCGATGTTGTGTCCATCCCCCACCCTTGCCGCTTGGGTGGATCCCTTGCAGCTAGAAAAGCGCCATGGACGAGCGGGCACTTTTACTGAACTGCTTGTCCAGGTTCGTCAGGTTCTTGGGGAACGCCTCGATCGAGCGTGTCTTTCCCGACTGGCCGAGCGATCCGACCGCCTGATGCCCCTTGCAGTCGAGGCCGAACTGGGCCGAGGTGTGGACTGGGGCCGCGTCGGTGCCATCGAGCACGATGCGCATGACGAACATGGCGCGATGGCACGGACGATCGAAGCGATTAGGCAGGCATTGGATTCCGACGACCATCATGGCGACCCCGATCCAAGAGACATACTCGACAAGCTGGCGGAATTTGCGCTTGGCTCACCTGCGACCTGCGCGCTCCGCGCCCTCGCTCGCCTTTGCCCAGAGTTGCAGATCGACGATCCGGCGCTTGTTGGCGCGGCGATCGTGGTCGCTCTCGGATTTCGCAGCCTATACAACCAACCAGAAAGCCGCGCTCTACTGGAGGAAGCCTCGCCCCTGAACTATTGGCGCCAGGTCAACGCACACTCGGCGCAGCACGATCTTTCCGCGGTGCTGGATGAGTATCTCCATCTCGTCCTGGAAAGTGAACGCGCCGAGCAAGTCGATGCGGCCGAGCGAGCCCGGCTCATCGCCATGAAGGTGGTTGAGGTTGTCGCACTGCGGCCCGCTCAGATTACGCTCGATCACTGGACGGCCGGCCGCGCGCGTTTGCAGGACCAGACATTCGAAATCCGTGCGCGGTTCGCCATGCGCTTCGCGACCAAAGCCGAAGAGGAAAAGGGCGTTCGCCGAACCACGCTCGTCCAGGCTGCTTTCAAATCGCCATTTCGCCCATTCGTGCTGGCATCTACGTCAATCGGACAAGAGGGCCTCGATTTTCACCCATATTGCGCGCGGATCGTCCACTGGAACCTTCCTCGCAATCCGGTCGACATCGAACAGCGCGAGGGCCGTGTCCATCGATTCAAGAATCATGCGGTGCGCCGCAATATCGCGGCAGATTTTGGCAATTGCGCTTCGGCGCTCGTTGGCACCGAGGCACCATGGACCGCCATGTTCAAGGCGGCGCAGGATCAACAAACGGCAGATGGGCATCCCGGCGATATCGTGCCTTACTGGATATATCCTGGCGAGGCGAAGATCGAGCGCATGGTGCTCATGCCTCCCTTCAGCCGTGAGCATGAACGCTATGAGAACCTGAAGAAGTCGCTCGCGAGCTATCGACTGGCATTCGGGCAACCGCGGCAGGACGAGCTGATCGAACTCTTCTCAGGGATGAGCGAAGAGGTCGTGAGCGAGCTGGCGGAATTCCAGATTTCGCTCAGACCAGGAATTCGCCTGAATGCCCAATCAGATCACTCCACGACCGGGTAGTTCGGCATTGGCCATTCATGGTCTGGATTATCCATCATCAGATCAATGAAAATCGGCAGCAGGCAACCCAACAGAGACGCCCCGTCTCGCACCTGATCGCGGTTCACATCGCTATTCCAGGTCGCGCCGCCATGAACCAACTGATTGCGCAGGACGTATAGGCGATCGAAGAGAATCGAGAGGATTTTGACCGTGTCATGCTCGCGCAGCGCGTGATTGATGGCAGTCCTGCTGCGCTCAAGCTTTTCTGCCCAGTCCGCGTAGCCGACGATGCCGTTCTGATGCTGCCAGAACGGATGATAAACGTAGCGATTGCCGAGAAGTAGCCGGATCTCTTGGCTGAACCGCTCCCAGACCATGTCATAAACCCGATGGCGACCATCGAAGCGAACGAGCGTCGAAAAGAATGCCTGAAACAGCCCACGCTCACCCTCTGGAGCGGGCGAGGCAGCCGACGCCTCAATGTCGCCCGCATAAGCGGCATTGAAACCGATCCAAAGGAGAATGAAACGGATATCGAGATCATCGGCTTCGGCTTCAGCGCGACGCAGCCAGGACAACGACCGGTGAACGCGCAGCGTCAGCGGAGTCGGAAATTCGCCGCGTAGACGGCGCTGTTTGTCCTTCAGGCTATCGGGATGGAGAAGATCACCGGGTAAGTATCTATGGACCATGCCCGCAACTTAGACGGAACTGCGTTTGCGGCAAGGAGCGGGCCATAGGCCGATCTAGGTTGATGCGATTCCGCGTATCCAATCGTCGATTTCCGCTTCGACCCACACAGCGCATTTCGGGCCAAGCGATCGTGATTTCGGAAACCTGCCTTCGCTCATCCGCTGATAGATCGCGGAACGCTTCATTCCCACGCGAGCCATGACATCTGGCAAGCGCAGAAGGCGGGCGGGCAGAGGCGCCGCCTCGTCAGAGTGCGGAGAGGCGGCTTCGTTCGAGGGAGCAGCGGTCATTCGTCATTCCTGTCTTGGCAAATCTCGGTCCCCTCCGAGGCTTCGGATCATCTTGGCAACGACATCGCTATGTCACGGTTGGCAAAGTCGTCGATGTGCTTAGCCAGCATGCGCGCGACGAGCTGCGAAGTGCCATTCGCCCAACGTGGCCTCAAATCCGCGATCCTACGGCCTAGAGTTCGATCAAGGTGGCCCGGCAGGGCGCTGAAGAATTCCTCGAGAAACTCGCCCATCTCGCTGCGCATCCACTCGCACGCCAAATCTTCTTGCCCGGCGAGGGCGAGGATCATGCTGGCGCGGGGGAAAGCCCCGCAAACGACGAGAATGCAAGCGGCTTCATCAAGCCCTATCGGCCGTTCGCCGCGCATGACCCGCAGCAATGTCTCCCTGTGCATGCCGACCTCGCGGGCGATCTGGTGTTTCGGTTTGTCAGCCGCTTCAACAGCGTGAGCGAGGATGCGTGCGAGGCTGTGATTAGCCTGGCCGGTCGTTGATGGGGTTGGGTGCATGGCCGATTCTCCTCATTGGCTGGATGAGTCACAGCCATAACCTGCCCCCGCGCATGTAGGAAAATGAAAAGAACATATACGGAACTTCTCGTTTGTAGGCGAATCATTCCCAGACGGTGAGTCGCCGGAGATCGTCGACGCAGATGACGGACTTCGTCGCCAGAATACTCCACGTATTCCGCCATTGCATGCCGTAATCACCGGCAGTGCTGATTTGATCTGTCCGCATCAGTCCGCGTTCCGGGCGTTTGCACCTCCCGATCTTTCCTACACCGATTTCCTAGATGCATGTGGAAGGCACAGCGAACGAAAGGACGCTGTGTTCACCCCTCCAGACGGAGCTCCATATGCAGTCCCTCACCCTCCCCCGGCGCATCGGCGCGAACGGCTTTGGCAAGGCCGTCAACTTTGCCATCCCGGTCGCGCTCGCCGCTCTTGCCGCGAGCGCAGCTTACGCTGGCGCCGACACGACGTTCACCCCGGCACTGACCAAGTTCACCGACTTTCTCGAAGGCTCGGGCGGCAAGATCATCACCGTGCTCAGTCTCGCCGGCGGTCTCATCGGCCTCGCCTCGGGCCGGTTCTCGCTCGGACAGGTCGCGGTTCCGGTCGGCGTCGGCATCGGCGTCGGCACGGGTGTCCCGATCGTCACTTCGGTCGTGACCGCGGTCATCTGACGGTCGGGCACGGGAAGGCGCGTCTTCATGGCGGACCCATACATCATTCCTCGTCGGCTCGACGACCCGGAGCTCATCGGCTTCTGGACCATCGACGAGTTCGCCGGGATGATCGTCCCCTTCACCTGGGGGATCCTCAGCCAGCATATCTTCATCGGCATCGTTGTCGCCTTCGGCGCCTGGTTCGCGCTGCGAAAGGCAAAAGCAGGACGCGCCAGCTCCTGGGTAGCCCATGCCGCATATTGGTATCTGCCGGCCGGATTTCTGGGTCTCAGGTCGACGCCGCCTTCCCACTGCCGTCTGCTTGCCGGTTGAGGGGAGAAACCCATGTTTGCCGACATTTCACACGAGCGTCAGCAGTCGCTGCTGCGCCAGCGTAATCTCCTGGCCTTGACCACCACGGGACTTGGGCTTGCGCTGGTCATCGCGACCAGCCTCGCCGCGACCCGCGACCGCGAGGTAGTGCTGCTTCCAACGTTGCCCAAGCAACTGACCGTGACCAGCGCCGGCGTGCAGGCTGAATATCTCGAGCTCGTCACCCGTGACACCGCGCTCATTCTTCTGAACCGGAGCCCGGAAGGCCTCGACTATTGGATGAACGAGATTCTGAAGCTTGCCGATCCGGCCAGCTACGGGGGTCTCAAGGCTGACCTCGTTCGCATCGTCGAGGAGCAGCGCGGTTCGGATGTCACCCAGGCGTTCGTCATTCGCTCGATGAAAGTGGACCCGAAGGGACTGACGTCGGACGTGACTGGCACGCTCAAGACGTTTGTTGGCGCTCAGGTCATCGCCAGCGACGAGCGCCGCTTCCGCTTCAAATGGACCTACCGAGGACTGCGTCTCGCGCTGTCGGGTTTCGTCCAACTCCCCAACCAAGACAAAGCCAAGGAGGCCCAGTGATGGCTTACCGAACCCAGAGGCGTGCGCGAGCCGCCCTTCATGGCCTTGCGGCGATCGCCGCATGCGTCGCCGGGCCGGCCTTCGCCGACCAGTTCAAGCAAGCCGCGGATGGCGCTGGCATCGAGTGCGTGGTCTCGGCCCGCGAACTCACGCGCTTCGCCCTGGTCGACGATCAATTCGCCAGCGTGTCGAAGATGTCGACGGGCACACCGTACAACGACTTCGCGGTCACCAACGAACCGCTGCGCGGCGACATCTACGTGTCGGTCCCAGAGACCTACGCGGCGAGGTCAATCAGCTTCTTTGCCACGACCAAGAAGGGTTTCGTCTACAAGATTGCCTGCCAGGTCGAGAGCATCCCTGCGGCTCAGGTTTTCATCACCAATCCGTCAATCGCCAAGAATGACGCGGCCCGCTGGGAAGCCGAGACCCCGCTCGCCACGAGCGCGGTTCGCCTTGTCCAGGCGATGGCCAACGATCGGACCATCGAAGGCTTCGAGGTACGGCAGTCCTCGGCCGTGCCTGCCCGCATCGGCGACATCGAGGTCCAACTCGTCGCCGACTATCGGGGCGCCAACCTCGCCGGGAAGGTCATCCGGGTCACCAACCGCGGATCCAAACGGCTGAACCTCTCCGAGCGCGACCTTGCGCCGAAGGACAGCCTCGCCGTCTCGATCGCCAATCCGGCGCTCGACCCCGGCTCCAGCACGACCGCGTTCGTGGTCGGCATGAACGGGGAGAGCAGCCATGACTGACACGCACGACCTTCAGCCTTCCCTGCAGGCCGAACCTGCTTCGCCGTCGGAAGCGGCCGGTCTCAACGCCCGAACCGCCAAACGGCAGAAGCTGCTTCTCGCCTCCATCGGCGCGATTGCCCTGGCCGGCGGCAGTTGGCTCATCTTGGGCGGTGACGACAAGGCGAAGTCGAACGATCCCGACGCGGCCCGTACCATCGACACGGCCGGGCTCGTCAACCGCGATCTCTCGCAACGCGAATTTGTCGCCACCTATGGAAACCGCCTCGACGCGGTGACGCGCGAGCAGAAAGCGCTCAAGGACGCGGCTGTCCCGCGAAACGAGGTTGAGGCCCAGCTCGCTGCTCTCAAAGCGGAGAACCAGGCCATGCGGGTTGATGGTCAGGCCGCGATCGACGCGATCTCGGCCGAGAATGCGGACCTCAAATCCCGGCTTACCGCGCAAGGTTCCGCCCCGGCACCGTCTTCCACCGCACCGGCATACGGACCGCAGGCGGGTGGGTATGACTCGCGTGGCCGCACCGTACCCACGCCGCAGGCCGGCGCAGGCGCCGTGGCTGGCGGGGAGACGACGGTCCCTGCCCCCGGCGAAGTGAAGCTGATGAGCTTTGCTTCGGACAAGGCGAACACCGGCGGCCTGAAAGCAACCAGACCAGAGGCGCCGCCGGTTGTGGTCGAAGACTCACCCGACTATCTGCCGCCGAACTCCTACGCATCGGCACGCGTGATTGTCGGCGTCGATGCCTCCGCTGGGGTTGCAAGCCAGACCGATCCCCTTCCGGTGGTTTTGAGGATCACCGGGCCGGCGCGATCGGTCCTGCAAAACGGCAAGGTACTGACAACCCGGATCCAGGGCTGCGTGGTCAACGGCGCGGCGCGCGGGGATCTCTCGTCGGAGAAGGTCTACGTCAAGCTCGCCCGCATGACCTGCGATCAGCCTGGCGGGCGCGTCGCAGTGAGCGAGGTCAAAGGCTTCATCAGCTTTGCCGGCAAGTCCGGGGTGCGCGGGCGTGTCGTGAGCCGCGAGGGCAATCTCGTGACACAGGCGCTGCTCGCCGGGATCGTTGGCGGGTTCGGGCGCGGTTTTTCAGCCAACGCCAATTCGACCTTCTCCGCGACCCGCACCAATGCCGACGGCAGCCGGTCGAAACTCTCCGCCGGCGACATTGTCGGCGGAGGGTTCGGCCAGGGCGCGGCAGATGCCGCCGACACGGTCAGCAAATACCTGATCGAACGCGCCGAACAGTACCAGCCCGTGGTCGAGATGCCGACCGGCATCGATGTCGAAATCGTCTTTCTCGACGGCGTTTACGTGAGGAACTCCCGATGATTGAAGCCCCCAAGCAAGGGCGAAGCCGCTGGCTTCGTCCCGCGGCAGGCATTGCCGCTCTGATCACCCTGTCCGCCGCCACCGGCTGGGGCGTGGCCAGTCTCGCCTCCCCTGCCAGCGGACCCGATACCGCCAAGGTCCGCGCAGCGCTCAAGCTGCGCCTTCCCAAGACGCCGATCGACGCCATCACCTGCAAGGGGCTTGGCGGCCTGTGCGAGGTCGCCTCGAAGTCGACGCTCTTCTACGTCGACCGCGCGGCCAAATATCTGGTCATTGGGCGGGTCTACGACATGGAGGCGCGCCAAGACCTGACGGCTGCCCGTCTGCTGGCGCTCAATCCCGACCTCCTCGCAGCAGGCGCAGCCCGGCGTTCGGGCGGGGAGGATGCCCCTCCCCCGCAGCGCGCGAGCGTTCCGGCGCGCGTTTCGCTTGGCCAACTTCCGGCCAGCGGCGCAATTTCCTGGGGACCGGCCGATGGTCCGAGGGTGGTCGTCTTTTCCGATTTCCACTGCGGCTACTGCAAGAAGCTAGAAGCCGAATTGAAGGCGATCGGCGCGCGGGTCGAGGAACGGCCGATTTCGATCTTCGGGGCGGAAAGCCGCAAGGACTCCGAGCGCGTGATCTGCGCGGCCCGGCCGGAAATCGCGCTCCATATGGCCTATTCGGGGCTGGCGCTCGCCAATCCCAAGCCGTGCGATACCAGCGGCCTCGACGCCAACGAAGCTTTCGCGAAGGCGCACGGCTTTGGCGGCACGCCAGTCATTGTCCGCCCATCCGATGGCGCGGTCCTCGAAGGCTTCCGCCCGGCGGCGGCACTGCGCGCCTTCCTCTCCGGCGCCCCCACCCCCGATTCCGCAAAGGACAAAACCCATGGCTAATCCCATGCGCCTAGCCGCGTGCGTCTGCCTCGCCGCCCTGGTGAGCGGCTGCGCCACCTTCGGCACCAACGTCAAGGGCGATTTCACCTGCCGTGCGCCCAAGGGCGACTGCGCCCCCTCCCACGTGATCGATGCGCGTGCCACCACCGAAATCGATAGCGCGGCCGCGTCTACCGAGCTGGCCCGGGTGCGAGCAGGGGTCGCCGCAGGCGATACGTCGCGTACGTCCGAGCGCACGCTCAAGATCGTGTTTCCAGCGCATGTCGATGAAGCCGGAACGCTGCATGACGAGGCCGTCGCCTGGGCCGTCATCGAAAATCCCCGCTGGGCGGCGGAGCTGCGACGCAGGCCCGGCGACGATCCTGCCCCGCCGCTCATGCGCGAGCTGCGGCGAAAGCTCAAATCGGCGCAGCAAAGGATGGAGGCCATTGCCGATGACGCGTCGCCAAACATGATCGAGGAGTCCGAGCAGGCGCGCGAAGCATCCCACGCCGTGCCAGACGCCTCGCCCTTTTCACTCGCCGCTCCTCCCGCCCTCGATACGCAAGTTGCCTCGCCGCCGGTCCTCCCCTCCACGGCGCGCGAGGCCGTTGCCGGTGCCACGGCGCCGGCGGTCGAGGGGTTCGACGTGCCGCCCCCGCATGATCGAACCCCTCGGCCTCTTGTCCAGGGCGTCACGCCGACCTTCCCGAGCATCGAGGCGATCGAAGCCGCCAAGGCAGCAGCCGCCAAGTCCGCCGCTCCCAAGAAGGATCACAAGTGATGGCCGAGAAACTGAAGTTGATCGTCGACCGGGTCCTCTCGGGTCTGCTGGGCGATGCGGAGCATGCCGAAAAGGGCCGCCCGCAACTGATGCTCGACATGCTGTCGGACTGGCTTCCCTACCGGGTCTATGATCCCCAGAGCCGGCTCTATTTCAACGCGCGGTCGAAGGGATTCGTCCTTTCGGTCACCCCGTTGATCGGGGCCGATGAACGGACCGGCGAGATCCTGGGGCAGTTCTTCTCCGAGGGGTTACCGGCGGGCGCCTGCCTGCAGGTGCTGCACCTTGCCAGCCCTCGCATCAGCCGGATCGTCGCTCCCTGGTTTGCACCGCGCTACGTCCAGGGCGGCGTCTATGAAGCGATCGCCCGGCACCGGGCAAAGCGGCTCTACAGTCTCGTCTGGCAATCGGGCTCGAGCGATGCTCCGTTCCATGCCCGCCATCACCAGGTGATCGTGTCGGTCGGCGTTCCCGCCGCGAAGGCGACCAGCAACGAGGATCTCAAGCACACCCGCGACGGCCTGATCGCGATGCTCAAGTCCCTGAACCTCGGGGTGGCCGAAGTGGGTCCACAGGAACTCATCGCGGTGATCGACGATCTGACGTCGCCGACAACCGCACCGCAGGACGATGCGGTTCCCTACAATCCCAACGACCCGATTGCTGCCCAAGCCATCCGTCACGACATCGAACTCGTCGTCCACGAGGACCGGATGCAGCTCCGCACCGAGCGGTTCCGACCCACTGGCAAGGTCAACGACGGCGTGCCCGAGATCGGCACCGTCTATCCCGACGCCTTCGACGTGCGGCACTATGCGTCGCGCAACATGCCGCAGCGATGGGCGCCGTGGGAATGCGCGCGGCTGATCGGCGACCTCTTCACCGACAAGCTGCGTTTCCCATGTCCTACCGCAACCATGCTTTGCCTGGTCTATCCCGATCAGGAAGCCGCTGCCGCAAAGGCTGGATTCAAGTTCATGCGCACGACGAGCCTTTCCGGCACGCGCAGCGCCCGTTTCCTGCCGCGCATCGGCGAGCAGGCAGCCGAATGGCAGCACGTGCAGTCCGAGCTCCAGGAAGGGCGCCGGCTTGTCCGGGTCTTCTACGGCCTGACGGCCTTCTCGCCGCTCGGATCAGGCGACCGGCACGAGCGGGCCATCAAGTCGATTTACAAGGCTGCTGGCTGGGACCTCGCCGACGAGCGCTATCTCCAGGTCCAGGGCCTTCTCGCCGCCATGCCGTTGACGCTGGCCGACGGGCTTGGCGCGGATATGGAGCGGCTCAAGCGATTCAAGACCGTGCTGTCGACGACGGCCGCCAACATCGCCCCGATGCAGGGCGAATATCTGGGCAGTGCTCATCCGCATCTGCTCTTCGTCGGACGCCGGGGCCAGCCCTTCTTCTGGTCGCCGTTCGAGAATGATGCCGGGAACCATAATGTCGCGATCTGCGGCAAGTCGGGCTCAGGCAAATCAGTGCTGCTCCAGGAGATGTGCGCGGCGCTGCGCGGGGCGGGCGCGCAGGTGGTGGTCATCGACGATGGCCGCAGCTTCGAGCATTCGGTCAAGCTCCAGGGCGGACGCTTCGTCGAGTTCACGATGAAGGCAGGCTTCTGCCTCAATCCCTTCTCGATGATCGACGTCACGCGGGCTCAGGCGGACGAGGATTACCGCCTCGACTGCTTCGGGATGATCAAGGCGATCGTCGGCCAGATGGCCCGGCACTCCGCCCGCCTCAACGATACCGAACGCGGTCTGATCGACCGGGCGGTCAATTCCGTGTGGAACGAACATGGCGCCGATGCGAGCATCACCGCCGTTGGCGATGCCCTTGTGGCCCTCGGCAGCGAGGCCGCCGCCGATCTCGCGACAGCGCTCGCCCCGTTCATGGCCGGCGGGACCTACGGAGCCTTCTTCGAAGGGCAGGCCAGCCTCGACCTCGATGCCGATTTCACGGTTTTCGAAATGTCGGACCTGGCGAGCCGGGAGGAACTGCGCGCGGTTGTCCTGTCCGCCATCATGTTCATGACCAGCCAGGCGATGACCCGCAGCCCTCGCTCGGTTCGCAAGCTGCTGCTGATCGACGAGGCGTGGTCGATGCTGAAGGGGGGCTCGATGGGCGAGTTCGTCGAGACCTATGCCCGCACCTGCCGCAAATATGGCGGGGCGCTCGCCACCGCGACCCAATCGCTCAACGACTATTACAAGTCCGATGGCGCGACCGCCGCACTCGAGAACAGCGACTGGATGCTGATCCTCCAGCAGAAGCCGGAAACCATCGCCGACTTCAAGGCATCGAAGCGCCTCGACATGGACGACCGAACTGAGACCTTGATCCGCAGCCTCAAGCGCTCGGGCAACGACTATTCCGAGGTCTTCATTAAGGGGCCGGAGACTGAAGCGATCGGGCGGCTCGTTCTCGACGATTATTCGGCGACGCTCTTTTCGAGCTCTCCGCAGACCTTTGCCGCGATCGA
This sequence comes from Sphingobium sp. PNB, assembly GCF_019873065.1. Taxonomy (NCBI): domain Bacteria; kingdom Pseudomonadati; phylum Pseudomonadota; class Alphaproteobacteria; order Sphingomonadales; family Sphingobiaceae; genus Sphingobium; species Sphingobium sp. PNB. The sequence goes on along the minus strand of NZ_JAINEZ010000011.1, from coordinate 8,993 downwards.
CGCCGAGATCGCCCGTGGCCACCAGCTCGCCGACGCGATCGAGCGGATCGCCTTCGCCAATCGCTCCTGAATTCCCCTTTCATTCAAGGATTGTTGTTTCCATGCCTCTTCATGTCGTCACTCCCTTCGATCGGGCTCACGAACCCCAGCTGGACGAGGGCCTCGATCTTCCGCCCGGGCCAACCTGGCGCCGGCACGCCGCGGATACCTGCTTCATCCTCGTCAAGGCCGGCGGCTTCCTGGCCTCGACCTATCTGATGACGCTTGGCCTGCCGCTGCTCTTCTTCCTGATGATTTCGGGCGGCAGCGTGGATGTGTTTTTCGCGCAGGTCGCCAATCTGGCTGATCGCTTTCTGTCGGCCGATGCCGCTCGCCAGTCCGGCTTCGTCGAAGAACTGAAGTTCGGTCTCATCGGTCTCGCCACCCTGATGGCGATCTGGCGCATGCCGCGCTTCCTCAATGAGGTCGCCGACGGGCTCCGGGAGAAAAAACTGTGAAGAACATTTTGGCAACATGGGCCGTTTCAAAGCGGCTTTCCCGGCTCAACCTTACCGCGATTGCGCTTGGCGCTAGCATGCTCGGCTCAACACTCTGGGGCGTCTGGGCGACCCAAGCACTCCTCGATCTGCGCAAGCGCGAGGTCGTGACGGTCGGGCTGAGCCGCATCATGGGCGACTTCGTCGAAGCCGAAGCGCGCACAGGGCGGCCGCCGGAAGAAACCAAGCAGCGGGTGCAAGCCTACCTCCAGGCGGTCGAGGCATCCGTCCAGCGCCTGGCGCGCGACGGACGCACGGTCCTGGTCGCCGAAGCTGTGGTTGCCGGCAGCACCCCCGACCTCACCGAAACCGTGCGCGTCGATGTCGAGCGCCGGATGGGAGCCATTCCCGATGCGCGCCGCTGATATCATCCTCCGATCCCCGACATGGCGTCGCTTAGCGCTCTGGAGTGGTCTCGGCGCCGGGGCATTCGCGCTCTCGTCGCTGGCCGCCTTTGCGGCAGGCCATGCGCTGATGATCAACGCGAGCCCGAGCCTGCCCTACTGGGCGATCTGGCTGGACCGCGGAGCCGCTCCGCAGCGCGGCGATATCATCCTGTTCGATCCGCCGGCTTCGCCGCTCTTCGCGAAGCATTTCGGCAAGGAGCCGAAGCCCTTCGGCAAGCGTGTCAGCGGCATGCCGGGTGACGTCGTCACCGAAAAGGACCGCGTCTACTTCGTCAACGGCCGCCAGGTCGCCAAGGCGAAGCTCAAGAGCCGGCGGGGCGAGCCGCTGGCCCTCGGCCCTACCGGCACGGTGCCGAGAGGCTGCTACTTCGTGACGACCGGGCACAAGGACGGCTTCGACAGTCGCTATGCGGCGATCGGTTGGATCTGCCGTCAGCGCATTCTGGGAGTGGGGAGGCCGATCCTGTGACACACCGCCTCCTCGCTCTCGGCCTCCTCCTTGGCTGCACGGTCGGTGCAGTCCCTGCCGCAGCGCGCGACTACGGTCAGCAGGGCGCTGTCTGGCCGGTAATCGAGCCGGATCTGCTTCGACAGATCCACGCACGTCTCCAGCATCTGGAAGCGACCGGCGAGACCGCAAGGCTCAACGAAGAGTTGAAGCGGCGAACCATCGCGCGAGTCAACCGGCCCGAACCTGTCGCCGGCGTGAGCCTGGCCGCGGATACCCGGGTGTTGCGGTTCGATCCGACGATCACGGTCGAACGCGATATCGCTGACGACAAGGGGCGGACCATCATCGCGGCAGGTACGCGGGTCAATCCACTCGACACGGTTCCACTGCGTGCACCCCTCGTCTTCCTCGACGGCGATGATCCCGCTCAGCTGGCCTGGGCGAGCCGACGTTTCGGTCCAACCGCCGCGAAGCTGATTCTCGTGCGCGGTGCCCCGCTCGAACTCATGAAGGCCCGCCAGCGCCGCTTCTATTTCGACCAGGGCGGCACCCTCGTGAAGCACTTCGGCATTCGCGCGGTGCCGGCAACCGTCGAGCAGCAGGGCCGCATCCTCATCGTCAAGGAATTGCCGATCAAGCCGCAGGAGCGAACCCCCTCATGAACAGGAAAAAGGGCATCTTCGCATGGCTTTGCGGCATATTCCTGTTCGCGAGCCTGAGCCTTGCGGTCAGCGCACCCGCTCAAGCCTCCGCAGGGCCGGGCCGCTGCACGGGCAAGTTCGTCAACCCCATCACCGACATCTGCTGGTCCTGCCTGTTCCCGATCTCGATCGGCGGCCTGAAGATCTGGCCCTCGAGCCGCCCCGACACGGGTAATCCGGCGCTCCCTGTCTGTCTGTGCGGCCCCAGGCCCGGGATCGCGATGGGTTTTTGGGAGCCGGTCCGGCTTGCCGACGTCAGCATGAAGCCGTGGTGCTTCGTCAATCTGGGTGGGATGAAGCTCGATCCGGGTTTTGACATCGGCTACAAGTCGATGGCCGGCCCCTCGGCCGTGGGCGGTGCGACGCAGTACAACTCGCAGTGGCACGTCCACTGGTATGCCTATCCGCTGATCTACTGGATGGAGATCGTCGCGGATTTCCTGTGCCTTGAGTCCGGTTCGATCGACATTCTCTATATCACCGAGATCGACCCGCTCTGGCAGGACAGCGAACTCACCGCGATCATCAATCCCGAGGCGGTCCTCTTTGCCAATCCCTTGGCGCTTGCCGCATGTGCCGCCGATTGCGTGGCGGCGACGGCGAAACTGCCGACCGACGAACTGTTCTGGTGCGCCGGCTGCCAGGGGACCATGTACCCGCTCAACGGCAACGTCTCGGCGACGATCGGTCACGTCCAGGCCTCTCGGCTCGCGCTTGCCCGCTTCTCCTACAAGCTCCACCGCGAGCTGGTCGCCTGGGGCACGATGGGCAGCAAAGGTCTTTGCGGCAAATACCTCATGCCGGTGATGCGCAAGCAGCAATACCGCTTTCAGGCCACCAATCCCAATCCGCAGACCAAGGGCCGCTACGCCTGCGCGCCCATTGGCGCTTCAACCACCTTCATGTCGGCAGGCCAGGTCTATCCCGCCATCGGCGAGGACATGGGCTATCTGGTCTGGCGCAAGCGGAACTGCTGTGCACTATGAAGACATTTCCTCATCTCGCTGTAATCGCGTGCGTTGCAAGCGTTGCCGCTTTTGCTGGCGCCGCGGCGCAGACCGCAGGATCCGACCTCGATCTGGAGGCGATCCGCGCGCGTGCCGCCGTGCAGGCGGCCGAAGCCGACGCCCTCGCAGCGAATGCCCGTTCCCGCGCCGAAAGTGTGGCCGACGAGGCAAGAACGAGTGCGGCGGGCGCTGAGGCCCACGGCAAGCGCTACGTCGGGGAGGCTGCGAAGGCCCAACGGGTCGGTCCGGACAGCACTTTCGATTTCGACAAGATGGTCGCCGCCGCGGGCGCGATGACGAGCGAAGGCATGGGTCAGGCGCCCCGGTTCATCGCCTTCGCCAGCACTTCGATGCCGCCGACGGCGCTTCGCGCGATGATCGAGGATGTGACTCGCGCCGGCGGCGTCGTGGTCTTTCGCGGGCTTCCGCAAAACAGCGCCAAGGCGCTGACCGCCGCACTGTCCAAGGTCGCCCGTGAAGGCGAGCAACTGGACGGCGTCGGGATCGATCCTCGGCTGTTCCGCGCTTTCGGGATCGATACCGCTCCGACCTATGTCGTCACCAGCAGTGACTTCGACCTGTGCGACGGATTTGACTGCAAGAGCGAGGTTCCCCCGCACGACCGCATGACCGGCAACGTGACGGCTCACTACGCATTGGAGACCTTCGCGCGCGGCGGCGGCCCCGGAGCGCTGCTCGCCGCCCAACATCTTGCCCGCCTCGAAAGGCCCGTCCCATGAAACGGCTGCTCCTCGCCATCGCCTGTCTTGCTGCCACCACGCTCAACCCGGCCGTACCGCTTCGCGCCCAGACGACGACCGATGCGGCAAAAGCGGACGGCAAGGCCTTCGGCCGCGACAAGGCCGCCGCAGCACAGGGGGCCGCCACCACCGATCCCGATGCGAGCCGCATCCCCAATTTTGGCGGGGTGCCGAGCCAGTCGGGCTATTTCGACGATCCGGAACGCATGAGCCGGGAGGCCGCCAGTCAGGCCACTTCGAGCACGGGCTACCGGACGATGCGGGACTCGATGGATCGGCGCGCGCGCTTCGCCCCGCAGGACCTCGATGCAACCATCGCGCGCAGCAAGGTCATCGGCGGCGACCCGCTCTCCTATACCAGCGGAATGGGCATAAGCGGCAGCCAGGGCCGCTGCGTCCCTTTGCCTCCCGGAAGCGGCACTGGCGGCCGTTACATGGCCACCTGCAACACTGGCTACACCGCAACCCAGGAGACGCGAAACTGCCCGGTCACGCTGGTCGCCAAAGTCGAGCAGCGCCAGGCCTACGGCTATTATTGTTTGCCGGGCGCGGGCGACCCCAACACGGTGTATGACTGCGCGCGCTACCCCGCTCCGCAATGCCGCTTAGTCCAGTCCATCCCCGTCAACATCTGTGACCCCTCATTCGGCTGCACGTCGTTCACGATCAATGAAATGAGCTGCACGGCGCCGATCGATGGCGCCACGCCCTACACGGTGACCGGCGAGAACGTCGTCACGACGACCCGCGACGAGAGCCAATGTGCAGGGCTCGCAGCAGACAGCACCTGCCAGCAGGACACCGAGAGCTGCACCGACAGCGATCCGGTCACGCGCATCGTCGATGGGGTTTCCGTCGCGCAGCCATGCTGGGCCTGGTCGCGCAGCTATACCTGCGCGAAGTTCACGCAAGCGCAGGATTGCCAGACGCTCGAAACCACGCCCGGCTGCAATCTGGTTCGCGAAGACTGCCTGACCGACGAGCCTTGCCGGACCTGGGAGCGCGTCTACGATTGTCCGGTGCCCGACCAACCTGCGAGCACCAATCAGTTCATCTGCGATGGCGATGTCTACTGCATCGATGGGTCGTGTGAGACGATCGAGCGCGAGGCCAATGGCGAGTTCAAGGATGCCGTTGTCGCATTGAACGCGATGAACCAGGCCCGGCGCGAATTCGACCCGGACACGCTCACCTTGTTCAAGGGGACTCGCGAGACCTGCTCATCCAAGGTCTTTGGGGTCCTCAATTGCTGCAAGGGCAAGGGTTTCCCGCTCATTCCGGGCATCCAGCTGCTCGTGGCGCTGGGCTGTAGCCGCGAGGAAATGCTGCTTCACCAGAAGGACGCGCAAGGTTTGTGCGCCTACGTCGGCACTTATTGTTCGTCGTCGTTCCTCGGCGTGTGCCTGACCAAGCGGAAGGTCTACTGCTGCTTTGAATCCAAGCTCTCGCGGATCCTCCAAGAGCAGGGTCGCCAGCAGCTGAACAAGCCCTGGGGTAAACCCAAGACCGAGCAGTGCCTCGGCTTCAGTATCGACGAGTTTGCCCGGCTCGACCTCTCGAAAATGGATTTCAGCGAGGTCTACGCCGAGTTCACCGATGCCGCCCGCCTGCCCGATGAACTGCAGGCAACCCAAGAAATCCAGCAGAAGATCGAGGACTACTATGCCCGCGCTCGCCAGTAAGGTCAGTCGGCGGCTTTTGGCCGGCGGCCTGGCCCTCACCGCCACCTATCCCTTTGCCACCGCTCCAGCGCGGGCCGAGGAACCGCCTCTCATCACAACCGATGACAGGCAGGACAGCTTCTACTGCCAGGAGCGCAGGCTCGGATACTGGTTCTATTGTGCGCGGCCAAAGCCGCTCGAGCGTGACAACGCGCAGACGGCGCCGGCGACAAGCGCGACAAGCCAGCTCGACGCGGTCACCGCCGAGCTGCGGGAACTCAAGGCGAAAGCGATCCTCGAGCCGACTCCGGCCAACGTGACGGCCTACATTCGCTTCCAGCGCGAGCAGCTCGACCGGGCATCGCTGTTCAGCGACGTCTGGCAGCGGGCGATCTGGCAGGATCCGGACCTCGACTACACGCTGCAGCGTCCGGTTTCGACGCTGGGCAAGCGCCAATGGCAGGATGCGCGCGGCGCGGAACGCAACGCGGTGATGGCGCATCTCTCCGAACGCTACGGCCTGTTCTATTTCTTCGCCCAGAGCTGCGGCGCCTGTGAGGTGATGTCGCCGATCGTGCAAAGCGTCGCCACGACCTGGCATATCACGGTGCGCGCGATCTCGACCGATGGCGGCCCCTCCCGGCACTTCCCGGCCTACACGGTCGAGACCAACCAGCGGAGCCGCATGGGGCTCGAGCCCAAGATCACCCCGGCCGTCGTGCTGTGGGATGCCGCCAAGGGCCAGGCGATTCCGATCGGCTACGGCGTGATGTCCGCCGACGAGCTGCAGGACCGCATCTACCTCCTCACATCGAAGGAAGCCGGCCGTGACTACTAGGATTAAACGCGTCATCGCCGCGATCGTCGCGGCCACCCTCCCCCTCGCCAGCGTTTCCGCCGACGTGGGCAGTTCGATGGACTCGTTCCTGAACGATGTCGGCGGCGCGGCCAACGTCAACGGCCCGACCGCGTTCCAGGGGCAATCGGCGGGCTATTACAGCCTTGGCAACATATGGACGCGCTTCCCGCAGAAGACGACCAATATCGCGAACCTGCAACTGCCACGCGCCCGCGCCGGCTGCGGCGGCATCGACATTTTTGCCGGCTCCTTCAGCTTCATCAACGCGAGCGAGATCGTCGCCATGCTGAAAGCGGTCGCGAACAACGCCGTGGGCTTTGCCTTCAGCCTGGCGATTGACACGGTCTGCCCGGAATGCTCGAAGATCATGCAGGAGTTCAGCCAGAAGGCTCAACTCATGAACAATCTCAACATCAACAGCTGCGAGCTCGCCCAGGGTCTGGTCGGCGGAATCTGGCCCAAGGGTGATCTCGCCGACAAGGCGATCTGCGAGGCGATCGGCAATTCCGAGGGGATTTTCACTGACTATGCCGCCGCCAAGCACGGCTGCGGGACCAAAGGCCAGCGCGCCAGCACCACCGCCCAGGGCGCAGGGAAGTACGACGACGTCAACACCGGCGTCGCGCGCAACTACACCTGGACTATCCTCAAGAAGTCCGCGTTCTTTTCGCCGAACGGCACGTTCGACCAGGAGCTCGCCGAATACGCCATGACGCTCCTCGGCACGATCATCTATGTGCCGCCCAAGGATGACGAGCCGGGCAAGTTCGTGCCGATCGTCGGGGAAGCCTCATCAACCCTCGTGACGTCGCTGCTCGATGGCACGAGCGGCAGCAATGTCCTGATTTTTCACTGCGACGAGCCCGACAAGTGCCTTGATCCGGGGTTCAAGTCGCTGAGCCTGCCCGCCTCGAAGGCCCTGCGGCCGCGTGTCTCCGCGCTCATCGCCAGCATGGTTCAGGCGATCCGCGAGGATACGGCAATCACCGAGGCGCAGAAGGAACTGCTCCAGGTCTCGTCGGCGCCGCTCTACAAGATCCTGACGGTGCAAGCTGCCTATGGCCGCGGCATGCCGACCGATGATCGTGAGACCTTGGCCGAAATCGCAAGCGTCGATCTGCTGTTTGCCGTTCTCGATCGCATCGTCGGGGAGGCCGGCCGCTCGATGTCGAGCTTCATCGGCGCGGATGAGGCGAAGATCGCCATGTGGCAGGGTCAGGTCAACGTGGTGCGTCAGGCGCTCGCCGACCGGCAGGCGAACACGCACCTCAAGGTCAACGCGATCATGCAGATCATCGAGAAGACGGCGTTCATCGAGAACGTCCTCGCAGCCTCCCTGTCTCCGGGCATGGCCGCCTCGCTCGACTGGTCGCGCGGTGTCCAGAACCGCGCCCTCACCCACTGATTCCCCAGAGCGCATACCCAAGCGGGACATGAGACATGGTTGAAATTTTCACGGTCGGCGGCGGCGATTATCTGGTGAATGTGTTCCAGGCAGTCGCGGCCTGGACCGGCAACGGCGGTTACAAGAGCCTGCTCCAGGTGGTCATGGTGATGGGCCTCGGTCTGTCGGCGCTCACGCTTGCGTTCAACCAGGACTGGCGCGCCTGGATCAACTGGTTCCTCGGCGCGACACTGATCTACTCCTGCCTCATGGTGCCGCGTCTCGACGTCCATGTAACGGACCGGCTCAACCCGAGCCTTGCACCGGCCAATGTCAGCAACGTGCCGCTGGGTCTCGCGCTCATGGCGAGCTTCACCAGCCAGGTCGGCGACTATCTCACGGGCTCGGCCGAAGTCGTGTTCGGCCTGCCCGGCGATCTCAACTACTCCAGGAACGGCATGATCTACGGCGCCCGGCTGTACGACGCCACGCGGTCTCTGCGCATCTCCGACCCTGAATTTGCCGCCAATCTCGATGAGCATTTTCGGCAATGCGTCTTCTACGACGTGCTGCTCGGCCGCTATTCGATGAAGCAGCTCGCCGAATCCAACGACATCTGGGCAACGATCGCACCGGGCAGTCAGGCCCGGGCACAGCGCTTCCTGACCCGCGATGCGACCTCGGGCCAGGTAACCTCGAGTATCGTGACCTGCCGGGAAGCTTATGATGCGCTGAACAATCAGTGGGCGGGCCTGGTCGACGACATGGGCACCGTTTTCGGCCGCCAGCTCTATCCCAACCAGACAGCTGCGCTCGCCAAGGCCAAACTGTTCGCAGACCTGCCCGTGGCCTACCAGTATCTGAGCGGCGTCTCGGCCAATGCGACCGAAATTTTCAAGCAAACGCTGACGATCAACGCGATGAGCCAGGCGATGCATTCGATGGCCGGCGGCAGCGGGACGTCGAGTGTCGACGTCTATTCCCAGACGCGCGCCGACATCCAGACCGAGCGCACCTATAGCTCGATCGCCAGCAATGCGATGAAGTGGGTGCCGCTTCTGAATATCGTCCTGACGGTGCTGTTCTACGCCCTCTTCCCGGTCCTCTTTCCGCTATTCCTGTTGCCCAAGAGCGGCCCGGTTGCGCGGCGACATTTACGATGGCCGGTTCAGCGGCAACTATGATGGCCGGTAGGATCGGTTGTCTGGCCTGATCGCAGGGAGGGG
>NZ_JAINEZ010000010.1:0-89077 GCF_019873065.1 Sphingobium sp. PNB | reverse complement strand
GACTACCGGGATAACCGCCGACACTCACGAAAAGGGGGTCAATGTTGGGCGCCGATAAGGGGTCAACTTTGCGCGCCGGTTGACATCAATCGCCGAAAGAGGCTACAAGCCCGCCATCGAGCGTGCAGAGCTCCTGGACGAACCGGCCTCGTCTTGGCCGCAGTCTGCTCAACGTAAATGCGCGCGGTCGCTCGGCAAAGGGTTCGATCATCTTGACCGCAGTAAATCGCTTCGCGTGGCGCGAGACGGTCTGCCTTCCGGCTTCAGCTGATCGAGGCCTCGCCACCGTAGTGATCGAAGATCCATTCGTATGTCTGGGCGACTTTGCCCTGCCAGATTGCATCATCATAGGCGGGAGGAAGGCTATCCAATGATTGCTGGATGGCGCTCCGGACTGCCGCTTTGGCGCGTTCTTTGAGGCGCCAGTCGAGCACCAGCTTCTCGCGCTTTAGAGTCTCCAGCATCGCCTTGGCGACCTGCTTGACCAAGGCGAGTTCGTCAGGTGTCAGTTCGGGTTCCGGCTTGGTCAGGATGTCGACGATCGCCAGCTCTTCCTCCGAAAGCCCCTCCCGGATCGCTCGGCCTTCTTCCTCATCAAGGTCGCGGATGAACGCCATCAACGCATCGAACAAGCGCTCCACGTTCAGGCTGCCGGCGTTGTACTCGTCAATGAGTTCCTGAAACCGTTCGATCAGCGATGACCGCATCGGGTTTAGCGCCGCCAAGTCCTCCAGCTTTCGCTCGATGGCAGTGCGCAGTTTCTGAGTCTGCGTGCGCTTCTGCCCTTGCGCGAAGCGCTCGCGCAGCTTGTCAAAATCGATCCGTGAAAGGTCAAACAGCCCTTCCACGTCATCGCCGGACCGAACCGGCGCCGTGATCTCGATGCCGAGAATGGCCTCGTCGAGAAGGGCTTCGATCTCATCGGCTACGCGCTGGACCCGCGCTTTCTGGTCCGGGTCTTCTCGCAAGGCGCGGACCTTCTCGGCCATAACGTGAAGCACGGCTGCCTCCACGCGCCACTGATCGGCGGCCGGATCGGGGAGGACGGCCTTGAACAGTGTCCAGACGTTGCCGGCATGGCGCAGAAATGCCTGCTGCTCCTGATCGGTGCCCATTACTGCCTCTACCGCCTCGGCAAGCCTAGCGATCCGCTCAAATCCCTTGGCGTTGACGATCCCGGTGGGATCGATCGCACGACGGCGGCAGAAGTCCATTGCTTCATCCACAGCAGTCTTCAGACGGCCGACAAGCGCCGCCTTGTCTTCGATAGGATTGGAGCCTTCTGTGGAAGGCTGGGCATAGATCGCCAGCGCCTTCTGCAAATTCCGGAAGACGCCTACATAGTCAACGATCAGGCCAGCCGACTTGCCCGGTGCCGTGCGGTTTGCCCGCGCGATGGTCTGCATCAGCGTGTGGTTCTTCATCGGCTTGTCGAGATAGACGGTCGAACAGGTGGGCACGTCGAAGCCGGTAATCCACATCGCGCAAACGAAAACCAGCCGCAACGGATCGGCCGGAGCCTTGAACTTCTCGTCGAGGTCATCCTTCACCATCCGTTCCCGGTGGGGGCGGATGTCGAGGCCCTTGGCTGCCATGTCGGCGATCTCGTTTTGCCCTTGGCTGACGACAACGGCCATGTCGGTTTCATGCAGCCATTTGAGTTCAGCTTGGGCGGCCTCGCGCGTTTCGCCGGACAGCGACTGGATAGCCTTGGCCTTCTCGACCAATGCTGCATCCCATGCGGCACGAACTTTGCCATGCATCCGCACGGCGGTTTCCTTGTCGATGGCAATGAACATCGCTTTGCCGCGATAACCACGCCCCATGAAGTGGCGGACGACATCATCGGCGATCCGGTCAAGCCGGTCTTCCCGCTTGATCAGGCTGTACTGCCGCGCCAGCTTGCGTTCGAGGGCGCGATTGTCATCATCGTCCAGGTCAGCCTCGGCGATGATCGCATCGACCGCTTCATCGATATCGTCCGAGGCCAGTTGCAGCTCGGGAATGCGGTTTTCATAATAGAGCGGAACGGTCGCCCCATCCTCGACCGACTGGCTGAAATTATAGACTGAGATGTAGTCACCGAACACCTCGCGAGTTTTCTCCTCACCCGCCATCAGCGGTGTGCCGGTAAAGCCGATGAACGCGGCATTGGGCAGCGCGCGGCGCATGTTGGATGCCAGCACATCATACTGGCTGCGGTGCGCCTCATCGGTGACGACGATGATGTCATCGCGCTGGGAAAGTTCGGGATAAGTCTCACCCATCTCAGTCCCGAACTTGTGGATCAGGGTGAAGACGAAACGCGCATTGCCCGACAACAGCTCGCGCAAATGCGCGCGATTCTGCGCCTGCACTTGCGGCAGCGGCAGCGAGAAAGCGCCGCAGGCCTGGAAGAACTCGGCGATCTGCTCGTCCAGTTCCTGCCTGTCCGTGACGATCAGGAAGGTCCATCCACCCGGCTTTGTGCGCAGCACCTTTTGCGTGAAGGCCAGCATGGAGAGCGACTTGCCCGAGCCCTGCGTGTGCCAGAACACGCCCAGTTTGCCGCCCGCCTTGCCGATTTCGGCCACGGCTTTGTTAACGCCGAGATACTGATGGTTCTGCGCGATCTTCTTGATCAGGCCGTCGCGGGTTTCCTCGAACACCACGAAATTCTCGACGATGTCGAGCAGCCGCTCGGGTGAGCAGGCAGCGGTCAGCACGGTGTCGAGGCTGACGACGCCCTTCGCCCCCTCGTGGTCGATGCGCTTCCATTCCTTGAAATGGCCCCAGGCCGCGAAAGGCGCGCCGATGCGGGCATCATCTCCGTTGGACAGCAGCACCAGCCCGTTGCCCCAGAAGATGTGGGGCACGGCATCGCGATAATCGCGCAAGTTCTGGTCATAGGCGGCCTGTGCGCTGCGATGGCTGGCCTTCAGCTCGATGAACAGCAGGGGAATGCCGTTGACGAAACCGATCAGATCGGCGCGGCGCTTGTGGATTTCGCTGGCGATCCAGAATTGCTGGGCGATCAGCAGATCGTTGGCATGGGGGGAGCGCCAGTCGATCACGCGCGCGATGCGGGTTTCGCTGGTGCCATCGGGCAGAGTGGTTCGGACCTCCACGCCGTCTCGTAGCTGACCCATGACTTCGCGGTTGGCGGCGATGGGGTTCATGTCCCCCCGATTGCGCATCAGTTCATCGGCGGCGGCGCTGACGGCATCGGCGTCAAGGTCCGGGTTCAGCCGCTCGATCGCGGCGCGCAGCGGACCAGGCAGCATGGCCTGTCGAAAGCTGGTGCGCCCTGTACGCGGATCGGGTGCGAGGACCAGCGGGTTTTCCTTGTAGAGATTCTCGTGCCGCCAGCCCAGCTCGATCAGCCGCGCCACCGCCGGGTCTTCGACCATCTGGCCCTCGCCAAACGCGGACAGCACCGCCCCGAGCGATTCCTCGCGGGTTGGATAGCGTCCGGGGTCGTCGGGGTCAGCGGGTGAGGTCATGCGGCGGCGGCCTCCAAGGCTTCCTCGGCGGCGCGGACTTCGATTTCGCCTGAGATCAGCTTGGGGAGCAGCAAGTCGCGGGAGGTGCGGAGGTTAATGTTGGCGTCCGTCAAGGCCGATATGGTGCGACGCATATCGCCCGCTATGGCTTCAAAGGCGCTGACCATTCGTAATGGTGGGAGTATCGTCGGCATAGAATGCACGATGTTCCGATTGAGCGAGGGCACGGCAGCACCCGTGTTGTTTCCCGTCAGATCGAGGCTCGAGAGCAGGTAGTATGCGAAAACCGGGCCTCCGTGCTTGAACTCCTTGATCCAAAGTGAAGTATTTAGCGGCCAAAAGTTTCCTTCGATATACTGGACCTGCCCAATTGTCCCGGATCGGCCGGTCGTCACTCCCGGGCCTCGCACTTTGTACTCGCGGTGGAAACCATGGATACCGGAAGCCGCAACCACAGGATAGGGGCCTTTAGTCCGCTCGCTGATGGGAAGATCAAAGCCTCTTTGCAGCGTGAGGGCATCGCCCATCGTCGCCGCAATCCAATCTCCAGGGCCAGATAACGCGACGGGCGCACGGCGCTGGACAAACCACTCCTCGAACAGGCGGCGGGCCATGTCTTCGAGGATGGCGATGCGCCGCGTGTTATTTTCGATAAGGTCGTCATAAGCGGAGAGAATGTCGGCGATGCGGCGTTGCTCGTCTAACGGCGGGAGGGGAATGCTGTATTCGCGCAAGGTCGCCAGATTGACATGGGGCACGCCGGATGATGAAGCTAAGCCAACGAAGTCTGACCTGATTTTCGGCTCGCAGAAGCAATAATAGATAAAGGCTGCATCCGCTTTTAGCGGATCAACGGTCAGTTTCATTTGGCTCTGCGAAATCACATATCGATCAAAACGCGAGGTCGGAGGGATCAGCGCCACCTGCCCCAATGTACCTCGCTGAGTGAAGATCACATCGCCGCGCCTAGCTGTATGGGCACGGAGTTCGTCTGCCTTTTCGGTGGTCACAAATACGAAGTCGGCATCGTGAAAGCGGGAGCCATCACCCATATTGGCGCCGCGTATGACTGGGACTCCTTCATCGGCATACATGCTCGAAACCAGTTTGGATCCGAAGGGGCCTCCATTCAGAGACCATTTGCGTTTGTCGGCGAGATTTTCGATCCGAATATACGGCGTTGCTTGCCCATTAATCACGCTAGCAACTCCGCCACATTAACTGCAATCCGTCCTTGCAAGTCCAACGCGTCACCATTCATCCGCTCTAGTTCCTCCTGCAGGGCTTCCAGCTTCTCCTTGAAATCCTCCGCGTCGGCTTCTCCCTTGGCAATGCCGACATAGCGGCCCGGATTGAGCGACCAACCCTGCGCCTCGATCTCCTTGCGCGAGGCCGCGCGGCACAGGCCGGGGACGTCCTTGTAATCATCCAATCCGCCCAGCCACTCGCGCAGCAGGGCCGTCGATCCGAACGCCAGTTCCGGTTCGGCACCGCGCCACAGTCGGACGATGTTGGCGAGGAACTCGATCTGTTCGTCACGGAAATCGCGGTGGGCTCGGTCGACCTGGTTGAAGATGTGGCGAGCGTCAATGAATAGCACTTCATCGGCGCGGGTCGTGCCCGGCTTGGCACGGTCGAAGAACCATAGCGTGCAGGGCAAAGTCACTGTCAGGAAGAAATTGGGGCCGACCGAAACGATCACGTCCGCTGCTCCGCTTTCGATCAGCTTCCGCCGGATCTCCGCCTCGCTGCCGCGCGCGTCAGCCGCGCTGTTGGCCATGACGAAACCGGCGCGGCCATTATCGTTCAGCGCAGAATAGAACTGGCTGATCCAGATGTAGTTGCCATTGTCGGTGCTGGGCAGACCGAAGGGGAAGCGTGGCTTGACCACTTCGCTCCCGCTCGCCGTCACCGCCTTCAGCTTGGCCTTGTCCACGCCTGCGACATTAAATGGCGGATTAGCCATGACGAAATCGAATCCGCCCACCAGCGGCACGCCTTTGAACGCTTCGGGCGCGTCATCATAATAGCTGTTGGTATCGGCGATGGTGCCTGACAGGCCATGAACCGCCAAGTTCATTTTGGCGAGACGGATCGTCTCCTTAGTCTTTTCCATGCCGAACAGGCTGATCTCCTTATCCGGCGCACGCTGGTGGCGCTTCACGAAGTCCGCAGAATGGACGAACATGCCCGCCGATCCACAGGCCGGATCAAGGATGCGGCCGTGGAACGGCTCGATGATCTCGACTATCAGCCGGACGATCGAACTGGGCGTGTAGAACTCGCCGCCCTTCTGCATTTCCTGCTTGGCGAACTCGCCCATGAAATATTCGTAAACGTGGCCAAAAGCGTCGCCGTCGATCTCCAAGGGCTGAAGCAGGCGGATCAGTTCGATCAGCGTATCCTTGGGAATCTCGTTGAAATTCTTGGGCAGAACATCGTCCAGCTCGGCGTTGTCGCGTTCAATATCCTTCATCGCATTGTTGAGCGCACGCCCAACATCGGCATCTTCGGGCAGGCTGAGCAGATACGAAAACCGCGCCTCGGGCGAGAGGTAGATCACCCCTTGCGTCTTGTAGTCATCCGGCCCGGGCTTGAGCCGCGATCCAGGCTTGGGCGCCAGCGTCTTCTCCACGCGCGCGAACTGCCCCTCGGCATAACGCAGGAACAGCAGGCCCAGCACCGGCCGGCTGTATTCCGATGGCTTCAGCCCGGAATTGGCGCGAAGCTGGTCCGCCATCTTGAATAGGCTGCCTTCGATTACCTTGGGATCACTGGACACGGACTTTGTTCTTTCGTTCCTGAATTGCGCGCTCATGCATCTTCCTGTTCGGAAGGCATGTTCCAGAATTTCCGCCACAATGCATCCTGCATGATGCGGCGGTTGCTGATTCGTTGCTCGATCTCCTCTTGCATCGCATCGAGTTCTTCCAGTCGGCCTTCGATATCGAAGGCTTCGTCCGCGTCGGGTACCGGAATGGCGAGATCTTGAAGGGCGCTGATCGGCAGGCTGGGGACGGTCGTGCCGCCAGCCAATGCTTGAAGCTTTGCTCGCATCTGCGGGGAGGATAGGATTCCAGCCAGAACACGCGGTTGGCGAATGGCTGAGCCTCGCTCCAATCTGATGATCGCCAAGCTTTGAGAAACGACAATCTGCGGAGCATCCATCAGTCCATCCAGGATCGCGCCCATGCCGACGATACCGACGGCCCCGACATTGCCTTTGATGCTTACAAGGATGTCGTCTGTCTCGACGTGCACCTTGCCCACGCTCATACGCTCCTTAGCTGGGAAGCGAATTTCCTTGGAAGGCGCACCAACCTTTCCGTCCACGATATCGGAAACGGCGATCTCAAGGCCGATCACGTCGTCGTCCGACGGATCGCCGCGGACGGGTTGCGGCGCGCGTGGACGCAGGATTTTGGCGACATCACCAAGCCGGACGGTGTGACGGGCCGACAAGGCCTCGTCCATGCGGGTCAATTCGTCGCTGACGATGAAGCGGTTTGGCAGCAGATTGTAGTTCGAGGTGGCCAGTTCTTCGATACCGATGGTACGTGTCGGGGCCGAACCGAGGCATTCGAGCTGTTTGACGATCAGATCTTCTTGCTCCCGACCGCTGCGGCTAACCCGGTCCATGCTCCGACCGTCAACGAAGGTCGCATCGGGCCTTTCCATCTGGTCAATCTTGAGCAGGTTAACCTGCACACCGCTGGCGCGCCCGAAAATGCCAGGCGGCAAGCTAGTGACGGTAAGCCCGCCCATCGTGCAAAGCTGCTCACGGAATCCGACGTCGTTCCGGCTTTCCCGAAACAACAAGCCATCGGTGACGACAGCGACGAAGCCCTTTCGCGCCCGGTCCGCCAGTTGCTCCACTTGCCATGCCTCAAACAACATGCCTGCAGCTTGACCATCCTTCATGCGGTAGCCGAGAGGCGGAACCGATATAAGATGATCATATGCGCCGGGCTTTGGCGCATGGTCCTCGTGAAAGGTGGATGATCCATCGGAGTATGGAATGGTTTCGATGGGATTCCTCCGGTCGACACGCAGTGGGCGGCCATCGGCGTGGGCTAGCAACGCCATGATTACCTCAGTCTGCCAATTGGTCACGTGGAGCGTAACCGGTCGGAACTGGGCCAGACCCCAAGCAATCGTTGCACTGCCGGCAAACAGGCAGGCGATGGTTTCGTCGGCCGGAATACCAAGTGAAGTGCCGATCGCTGCACCGACTCGAGGGCTGATTGGAATGAACGGTTCGCGGTATCGGGCATTGTCTATCAGCGCCTCCAGTTCGGCCGTCCAATCAATCGCTACCGGGACATGGATGGGAAGCAGGCTTTGAATGCCCCGCGCCTGCGCTTCGGAAAGATCGATGTCTTCAAGCCAATCCCGAACGCGGATCAACGCATCAGCTTGATCAGCCGGTTGCAGCGTTCGCGCTAGGGTAGCGAACATCTCCGAGGCTGTCGAAGATTTGATCCCCTTGGCGGCAGCGACGATGGCGGCAAGAGCGATCGGCATTGCCTCGACGCTGCGAACACCTGTTTGGGTCGATAACGAATGTGCAAGTTTAGATACGAAGCTCATTTGCGGCCGCTCCGTGCATTCGGGCGGGCATAGGTGGTGATCAATGCGCCGCCGGCTTCGACGACAGCCAAGCCACCCTTATCGAGAGCCTTCAGCACCGTCGACCGCAGCTTTTCAACATCGTCCTTGAGGTTGCACAGGTCTTTGCGGTCTAGCTTGCATGCATCGCCATCCCAACGCCCATGCGAAAGAACCAAGTCAACCAACGCGGCAGGGATGCCACGCTGATTCATGCGGGCGTCCATGTGCCGCGTGGTATTCCCTTCGAAGTCGTTCATGACATGTGCCTCGCGTTGATAACGAGGTATATCTCACAACATTATCCGTCCCGCAAGAGGATAATGTTGTGATACTGAATTTCTCGATCATCGCGCGAGTGGAGCACTCGTCAGTCGCTTTCGGCCGGCTCCAGCCAATCAAAGCCTTATGCTACTTCGAAATCATCATTCTTGATCGACCAGCACCCGCCAACGTGATAGGTTTGAAGCAGTTAAACAAGGTGGTACGAAACACATACGAAATGCTTCTCGGCATTGAATTAAGCTACTGATTTTTCAGGCATAACATTGCGATCGATCCCTCCCGTAGGGGTCACCATTTATCAATGCCTTGCGAGGCGGTTGGATAGTGGTTGGCGCCGATCTGGGCGCGCGGCCAGCGGATTGAGCCAGTCGGCTTTCGGCTATTCTCCTAGAACTATTGTCGTCCGGCCTGAAGGCTTGGGCATTCACCCGTCTGCGTTCCGCTCCATGCCTGACGTCCAGCCTCGGCTCGGCTGGACCTTCCGCTTATCCCGCCACGGCCGTTCTCGTCGCCTTCGCCGATCGCGTCCTCTTTGCCTGCCCTTGCCGGGGCCGGGCAGTCGATTCCCGCACGACGAGCGAAGGCGCGAGCACGATGTTGCGGATCTCCGGATCATCCCCGCGAATGCGTTGCAGCAGAAGGTCGGCCGCCTCCCGCCCCAGGGCATTATGGCCGATGCGTATCGTCGTCAGCGGCGGCGTCACCAGATCCATCATGGGCATGTCGTTATGCCCGACGATCGATATGTCCTCCGGGCACCGAAGGCCGCGTTCCTTCAGCGCATCATAGGCGCCCAGTGCGAGAAGGTCGTTTGCGGCGACGATCGCGGTGATGTCGGGGTCACGGTCCAGCAGGCGGCGGGTCGCAATCGCGCCCTCTTCCCGCGAATAGCCTTCTGCTGCTTCGTGCAGCGGCTCGGTCGAACGAAGGTCGTGCTGCTCCATCGCGCCATAAAAGGCGCGCCGCCGCAGATGGCCGGTGGACACCGTCTCCGGCCCTGCGAGATGTGCGATCCTGCGATGTCCCAGTTCCACGACATGGTCGACCGCGAGTTGCATTCCCAGCGCGTCGTCGGAGACGACGGCCGACAATCGGCGCTTTTCCTCCGCCCGGTTGACGAGAACCGCCGGAAGCCCCTGTTCGAGACAGAAATCGACGACCGGGTCGTCGCGCTGGACGGTCGCCAGGATCAATCCCTCGATCTGCCGCGTCGCCAGCTCGCGCACGATCTCCAGCTGTCGGCTGGAATCCCGCCCCACATCGGCAACCACGGTCGAGAAGCCTTCCGCCGCAAGCCTTTCCGCCGCGCCGCTGAGGATCGGGGAAAAGACGGTATTCGCGATGTCGGGCACGAGCATGCCGACAAGATGCGAGCGGCCGGTGCGCAGGCCCGCGGCGAGCAGGTTGCGCCGGTAGCCAAGGCGCTGCGCCGCCGCGAGCACGCGTTCAGCCACTTCCTCCGCGACCAGATAGCGGGTCGCAGGATTGAGCGCGCGGGAGACGGTCGACGGGTGAACCGCAGCGGCCTCCGCGACCTGCTTGATCGTCACGGTCCGGGATTTGGTGCTACTGCGCGGCAAAATAGTCTCCTTTGACAGGCCTTTCTCTTCCCGCGCGCAAATCTTGGCAACATGATTTCGCATTCCGGCCGATCGCGGGCCTTTTGCAGGCGGCTGCGGCAGGATGGAGGGGCGCCGGTTCATGGCGGCGGGGCGATGCGATGCCGCCCGCGAACGGCCGCTTCGACGGACCGTCAGGTCATCGCGCCGCTATCCGGGCCGTCGGAAGTCCGGTCCGGGGATTGTCTCTGGCTTGTCGCGCTTAAAAGGAGCGATGCGGGAAGGAGCGCCCCCTCCCCTGCCGAGGCCGATATTTCCCGCCGGGCTTAATGTTGGCGTTTGAAGCGCTGCACCCGGCGGCCATAACCGACTTCCGCCGTGTAGAGATTGCCTTTTGAATCGATCGCGATGTTGTGGATCGACTTGAACTGGCCGGGCTGGCGGCCCGCGCGGCCCCATTTCGTGACGAACGCGCCGGTCTGGCGGAGCAGGGTGACGACCTGTCCGTTGCCGCCGTCGGCAACGAAGATATAGCGCTGCGCGGCGTCTTCGGACAGGACGAGGTCCCACACCGATCCGCTGCCCAGCGTCTGGGGCTCCACCTTGAACTCGCGCACATAGCTGCCGTCCTTGCGGAACACCTGTATCCGGTCGTTGGCCCGGTCGCAGACATAGACCAGACCGTCGCGGGCGATGCGCACGCAATGAACCGGGTTGTTGAATCCCTGCGATACCGAAGCGGGCGAATAGGGCGGCAGCTTGTCGTCATTGGGCACCGAACCGCTGCCGCCCCAATGCCGCTTATATGCGCCGGTCGACAGGTCGAAGACGATCACCCGGCGATTGCCATATCCGTCCGCGACATAGAGTTCGTTCGCCGCGCTGTCCGTCATCATATGCGCCGGGCGTCCCAGCCGCGTCGTGGAATTCGACCCCTTGGTGCCGTCGTCGGCCCCGAACTGGCGGATGAACTTGCCGTCGCCGGTGAACTCCAGCACCTGGTCGCCGTCCAGATTGCCGGCGATGAAGACATGGCCCGCATCGTCGACATGGATGCCATGTTCCATCTGGACCCATGGATGGCCCTGCCCGGCACCGCCCCAGGCGGCGAGAAGATTGCCCTGCTGGTCGAATTTCATGACCGGCGGAGCAGCCGAGCAGCAAAGCGACTCAGGCGGAGATTTCTGCGCGCCCTTCTCGTCGTCGAGCAGCGAACCCGGCCGCTGGATGATCCAGACATTATCGTCCTTGTCGACGGCGACGCCCGAGACCTGGCCCAATATCCAGTTGCCGGGCAGGGGCCTTGGCCATTGCGCGTCGGGTTCGAACCGGGGGGCGTCGGCGGCGGGTTTCTGGGCGGGAACGGGCGCTGAGCCGATGCAGCCGATCAGCATCGCCATGGCAAGGAAACAGCGCCGCATAGTCATCCCTCCGGGCCCATTGTCGACCGAATAAGGCTCTCAAGCAAAGGGCCCGCGTCCTAACATATTGTTATTCCGAAAGCGCCGTGGCAGCAGGCGGTTGCGCGCCCTGATGATAGCCATTATTTATCTTAATTAATAAGATTTCAATTGCCTATATCGCGATATGATGGTGATTTGCAGCGCCTGTCAAGGCGCAATCAGGGTGCGTGGCATCTGTTCAGGAAGGTTTCCCCTGTGGAAGGAAGCTGCTAGCTGGAGTTTCGCGCCCGGGGTGGCGCCTTGGGTTTGGATTGGGAGAAGTATTCATTCGCGGACCGGTTCTAACGCCGAAGAATAATTCGGTGACGCGGGCGTTTGCGATCCTGCGGGCCATAGCGGGCGCGGGTCGTGATCTGAGCGCGACGGAGGTTGCCCGCGCGGTGGGCAGCAATATGGCGACGGTGCATCGCTTCCTGCTGACGCTGGAAGGCGAGGGTGCGGTCGCGCGCGGGCGCAAGGGCGGTTTCCATCTGGGGCCGGCCCTGGCCGACCTTGGCGCCCGGGTGGAAGGCGACGTGCTGCTGGTGAATGCCGCGCATCCGCATCTGGAGGCTCTGGCCGATGAATTCCGCGAAGCCGTCCACTGCGTCGCGCGCAGCGGGAACCAGGCGATCAATGCGGCCGTGGCGCGGCCCGACCGTTCGCTGGTCATCAGCCATCCGGTGGGCGAGCCGTTTCCGCTTCACTGCACCTCCGCGGGCAAGCTGTTCATCGCCTCGATGAGCGAGAGTCACCGCGCCAGCTTCCTCGCCAATGCGGAGCTTAGACGCTACACGCCCGGCACCATCGTCGATCCGGGGCAGCTCATGGCCGAACTCGGCCGCATCGCGAAGCAGGGCTATGCGGTGGACAATGAGGAATGGGAGGAGGGGCTTCGTTCGATCGCCCTGCCGCTGCATAACATGCGGGGCCAGGTGGTGGCGGCGATCGCGCTGTCCGCGCCCAGTTCGCGGCTGGGCGACGAGCAGTTGGCGAAGGCGCGGTCCGCGATCGCCGGCAGCGTGACCCAGATCGAACGGTCGCTGTCGATCGAGAGCCGGGTTTTCCCGTCGCGCGCCAAGCCGCGCGGCAATTTCCCGCACCTGAAGCGCGTGGCGGATTTCCTGTTCATTTCGGGCACCAGCGCGCGGCGGCCGGATGACAGTTTCGAGGGTGCGACCGTCGGGGAAGACGGCAAGGTCGTGATCGACATAGAGCGGCAGGCGCGCTTCATCTTCGACGCGATCCGGGACATGCTGGCAACGGCGGGCGCGTCGCTGGCGGACATCGTCGATATTCAGGTCCACCTGCTCGACATGGCCGATTATGAGACCTTCAACCGCGTCTATGCCGATTATTTCGGCTTCGAAGGCCCTGCGCGCAACACCGTCGCGGTCAAGGAACTGCCCCATCCCCATCAGGGGATCATGATCACCGCCATCGCGTTCAAGCCGGGTTCCCATATCGCCCCGGACGAATGACGCTATTGCCCTCGACCGGAGCGATTTCCAGGCGACGCGATTGATCGCTGATTAAGAAATCGCGTTAGGAGGGAAATCAGGGCGATTCCAGCCCGATGCGGGCATCGCGCGCCCGCTGTTTGATCCTTGTTCGTTCCATCGTGCGATGTCGCGCGAGCGCCAGCCGTGGCTGTGCGATATAAATTCTCACCTAACGAATTTTATATCTTGCATATCGAGATAATATATTTCATGCATGGTTCCGGGAAGGGAGAGACGTGGATGCCCGCTGTTCGTTTGAGCCGAAGGTCCGCAATGCCTGGAGGGCAGGCGCGTCGCCGGTTCTGGCGGGCAGCCGCCCTCGCCCTGTTGGCGGCGGCGGGCGGTGGCGCGGCGCAGGCTCCGGCAGCGAAGGTGCCGATGGTGAAAAGCCAGGCGCCGGGCTTCTATCGCATGATGCTGGGCGACTATGAGATCACGGCGCTCAATGACGGCGTCGTCGACTTCCCGCCGGCAAAGCTCTTGACGAACACGACGGCGGGCGAGGTGGCCGCGATGCTGCGCAAGCGGTTCGAGCCGGATGCCGTGCCCACGTCCGTCAATGCCTTCCTGATCAACACGGGCGACCGTCTGGTGCTGGTGGACACGGGCGCCGGAAAGGTTCTGGGGCCGCGTCTGGGCGGGCTTGCGGAAAGCCTGCGGGCGGCGGGGTACCGGCCGGATCAGGTCGATGCCGTGCTGATCACGCACATGCATCCCGACCATATCGGCGGCCTGGTGAAGGATGGGCAGCCGGCATTCCCCAATGCGACCGTCTATGCCGACAAGACCGATGCGGCGCTGTGGCTGGACCCGGCCGAAGCGGCGAAGGCGCCGGAGGATCAGGGCAAGCTCGGCAAATATCGCTTCCGGGCGGTCAAGGAGTCGATGGACGCCTATAGCCGTCGTGGCAGGCTTCGATATTTCGACGGCACGGGGGAAGTGCTTCCCGGCATACGCGCCATCGCCTCTCGCGGGCATTCGCCCGGCCACGCCTTTTTCGAGGTGGAATCGAAGGGCGAGCGCCTGCTCTTCTGGGGCGACATCATGCATTTCGGGCAGGTCCAGCTCGAGCTGCCGGAAGTGGCCATGTATTCCGACATCGATCCTGCAAAGGCGACGGCGAGCCGGTTGGCGGCGCTGAAGGATGCAGCGGACGGGCGCTATCTGGTCGCCGCCGCGCACCTGCCCTTTCCCGGACTGGGGCATATCCGCAAGGCCGAACGCGGCTATGCCTGGGTGCCCGTCACCTACGAAATCCCGCCTCGCTGACGGAGGGGGCGGCTGGACGGCCCGATGCGTGAAGGCGTCGGGATGATGCATCGATGGGAGGAGGCGACATTGCGACTGGGTTCCGGATTATTGGCCTTCGCGGCGACGATGCTGCTGCCCGCCGTTGCGGTCGCGCGCGACGCGGCTCCGCGCAACGACCTGCCTCAGCCTTATGAAACGACCCGGGATTGGGGCACTTTGCCCGCGGGGATGAAATGGGCGGCGGTGACGGCGGTGGAATCGGCGCCGGGCGGCGTCATCTACGTCATCCATCGCTGCTATGAGAATTCCTGCATCGACCGGCCCGAACCGCCGATCCTGAAATTCGATGCGCAGGGCCGTCTTCTGAAGGCATTCGGCCAGGGCCTGTTTCGCTTCCCCCATGGGGCGACCGTCGATCCGCAGGGCAATTTGTGGGTCACCGACTTGGGTTCCGTTTTCCTGGCCGAGCGTGGATCGGGCGACAATGGCGGCAAGATCGTGAAATTCGATCCCGACGGCAAGGTGCTGATGACGCTGGGTCACGATGCGCTGGGTTCCGCCACAGACTTTCTGGATCAGCCCAATGACATCGTGGTCACGCGCAAGGGCGACTTCTTCGTGTCCGAAAGTCATTCGCCCGGCGGCAAGAACAACCGGGTGCTGAAATTCTCGAAGGACGGCAAGTTCATCGGGCAATGGGGGCGCAAGGGAAGCGGCCCTGGCGAGTTCAGCGAGCCTCACAGCCTGGCGCTCGATTCCCGTGGGCGGCTGTTCGTGGCCGATCGGGAGAATAACCGCATCCAGATCTTCAGCCAGGACGGCAAGTTCCTGGCCCAATGGCATCAGTTCGGTCGCCCCAGCGGCATCTATATCGACGGGAAGGACAGGCTCTATGTCGCGGATTCCGAATCCAGTCCGGTCGAGGGCCGCAATCAGGATGCCCGCATCCGTCGCGGTATCCGTATCGGCAGTGCCCGGACCGGAAGGGTCGACGCCTTCATCGAGGATGCCGAAGCGGCGGAACCCAGGCATTCCGGGGCCGAAGGCGTGGGTGTCGACGATCAGGGCAATGTCTATGGCGCGGTCGTTGGCCGCCGCATGCTGGAACGGCATGTGAAGCGGCCGAAGCCATGAAGGGCTGCCCGGTTCCGAATGATTGGCCCGTTGCAAGGCCCGCAGACTTTCGTTGACGGCTTCCTGCGGGCTTGATACCAATCTTACAAGACGAATTATTTTTCTTACTTAATGAGAATCGGAGAGAGCTCATGTCCCAAGGTAAGATTCTCGCGGGCTTCGTGGCGCCGCATCCTCCCCATCTCGTCTATGCTGAAAATCCCCCGCAGAACGAGCCGCGCTCGGAGGGCGGGTGGGAGCCGTTGCGCTGGGCCTATGAAAAGGCGCGCAAGAGCATCGAGGAACTGAAGCCCGACGTGCTGCTCGTCCATTCGCCGCATTGGATTACGACAGTCGGCCACCATTTCCTGGGCGTGGAGCGTCTGTCGGGCAAGTCGGTCGATCCGATCTTCCCCAATCTCTTCCGCTTTGCCTTCGACCTGAACGTCGACGTCGACCTTGCCGAAGCCTGCTGCGGCGAGGCACAGGCGCTTGGCCTGACCGCCAAGATGATGCGCAATCCGAACTTTCGGGTGGATTATGGCACGATCACCACGCTGCACATGGTCCGTCCGCAATGGGACATCCCGGTCGTCGGCATCTCGGCCAATAATTCGCCTTATTATCTGACCCTCGACGAGGGCGTGGAGGAGATGGAGCGGCTGGGCGAAGCGACGCGGCGGGCGATCGAGAAAAGCGGCAAGCGGGCCGTGCTGCTCGCGTCCAACACCTTCTCGCACTATCATTTCCATGAGGAGCCGGAGATTCCCGAGGATATGAGCCGGGAGCATCCGCAAAGCTACAAGGGCTACAAATGGGACATGCGCATGATCGAACTCATGCGCAGGGGCGAGATTCGGGAGGTGATGCGCCTGTTCCCCGAATGGGTGGAGGAAGCCTTTGCCGAAGTGAAGTCCGGGGCCTTCCCCTGGATGATCTCCGCCATGGAATATCCCACCACGCCTGCGGAGCTTCACGGCTACGGCACGGTCATCGGCACCGGCAACGCCGTCATGGAATGGCGCCTGGCGGCCTGAGCCCCAATCGAGATACGAGGACATATCATGCCGGTCGTTTCCGCATTTCTGATGCCGGGCAATCCGCTGCCCTTCCTGCGCCAGGACAATCCGCCCTGGGCTCCGCTCGCCACGGCGGCGAAAGCGGCGGGCGAGGCGCTGCGCGCCAGCCGGCCGGACGTGTTGCTGATCTATTCGACCCAATGGTTCGCCGTGCTGGACGAACTGTGGCAGGCGCGTCCGCACAGCACCGGCGTCCATGTCGATGAGAACTGGTATGATTATGGCGACCTCCAGATGGACTTGCGTGCGGATGTTTCGCTGGCCCAGGCGTGCGTCGCGGGGGCCAATGCGGCGGGCCATCGATCCAAGGCGGT
Organism: Sphingobium sp. PNB; assembly: GCF_019873065.1. Taxonomy (NCBI): domain Bacteria; kingdom Pseudomonadati; phylum Pseudomonadota; class Alphaproteobacteria; order Sphingomonadales; family Sphingobiaceae; genus Sphingobium; species Sphingobium sp. PNB. The sequence goes on along the minus strand of NZ_JAINEZ010000010.1, from coordinate 72,442 downwards.
CGATTATGAAGGCTTTCCGATCGACAGCGGAACGATCGTCGCCAACGCCTTCCTCAACCCCGGCGGAACGATTCCGACGGTGGTCGCCGCCAACAATCTCTATCATGATTTCGCCACGACGGAGGCGCTGGGCCGGGTGGCGGCGGAGCAGGCCGATCTTCAGGGCAAGCGCGCGGCGGTGATCGCGGTCGGCGGCCTTTCCGCCGGCTATTTCGACAAGGACATCGACATAGCCGAGGATCGTATCGTGGATGAGCAGAGCGACGCCGCCAATCGCGTGCTGCTTGCCGCGATGGAGCAGGGCGGGGCGGACCGCTTGCGCGCCGGACTGGATGACTTCGCCGCGGCGGCGAAGACCGACATGGGGATGAAGCATCTGGCCTGGCTGTTGGGGGGCGTGGGCGATTTCAAAAATGCCCATGTCCATGGCTATGGGCCGACCTATGGCGCGGGTGCGGCCGTGGTCGAGTTCAAGCTGGCCTGATCCGGCGGACCATGGCCGTCAGCCGGCATCGCCATTCCCTTGACTCCATGTCGCCGGACGCGCCGGGCGGTTCGGACTTCGCGCTTGAAGGCCGCGCCTGTCCCCCTTCGCTTGCGGCGGCGGCGGGAGAGGCGCTAGAGCCGATCGACATTCAGAAGATGACGAGCCGAAAAGGGTGGTTTTCCGTGACCCGGCGCGCAGCGTACTCAAAGTATGTGAGCACCGGAAGCACGGAAAAGCGTCATTTGCAGGCCGTCAGGGCTGAATGTCGATTGGCTCTAGGCCCCGGGGGCGGGTTCTGGCAGCAAATGGCCCGTCCGGCACAAGCGGGGCGGCCAGGCGTTCATCATGGGCTTCGCGTTCGAAAGATCGGTTCGATAGAGTTTACGGTGCAATGAAGATGACAGATGAATTGAAGATCGGCCTGCAGCCGGCACCCAATGGCCGTCTTGCGGCGGCGCCGGCCGGCATAGTGGAGGGCAAGGCGAAGCCGCGCGGGCCATTTCCCCATTATCGGCGGGCCGGGGACTTCATCTTCATATCGGGCACCAGCGCGCGAAAGCCGGACAACAGCATCGAGGGTTCCGATGTCGATGAAATGGGCGTCACCCAATTGGACATCAAGGCGCAGACCCGCGCCGTCATCGAGAATATCAGGGATATATTGGCGGCCGCCGGCCTCGACCTGTCGGATCTGGTCGAGGTAAGTTGCTTTCTCGTCAGCATGAACGATTTCGGTGGATTCAACGAAGTGTGGGCGGAATATTTCGACGAGACCGGCCCCACCCGGACGACGGTCGCCGTCCATCAGCTTCCCCATCCGCTGCTGCTGGTCGAGATGCGCGCCATCGCCTACGCCCCGGACCCGCAGATGGGCTGATCCGCCCGCGAACAGACCAAGCCCGATAGAAGGAGGAAATCATGTCCGATCGTCGCGAACGGATCGTGCGCGCCTATTTGTCCGCCATGGAAAAGGGCGACCTGAACGGCGTGCTCCAATGCTTCGCAGCCGATGGCACGGTGATTTCGCCCGTCTATGGGGAAGAGCCCGTCCGCCCATTTTACGAAAAGCTGTTCGCGGACACGATCAGCGCCAGCGTCGATCTGCACAGCCTGTACGTCAGTCCGACGCAGCCCGAGCGGCTGATTGCCCATTTCGCCTATCGCTGGAGCCGGCATGGCCAGCCCGATGTCGATACCGACCTGATCGACCTTTTCGAATTCGATCCGCAAAGTGATCGGATCGGGCGTTTGCGGATCGTTTTTGCGCCCTTGCCCGGCAGCGGCGCGTGATGGGCAGCGTCATGGCCGGACGGGCAGGCCGCTCTCGCTATTCCGTCGAAGGTTGCGGCTTTCAGGCGAAAGCGGCCTGATCGCGAACCCATTCCCGCCCCGCCCCGCGTGGCGGACGAGCGGTGATCTTCTTCCACGCCTGCTCATGGAAGAAGAAGGCGACGGCGTTGATCATCGGTTCGATCAGCGCGATCCCGCCCGCCATGGCGACGGAACCGGTCATCAGATAAGCGACCGAGAAGCCCACGGTCAGGTGGATGCTGAGATAGGTGGCGGTCTTGATCAGGTCTGTGGACATGGCTCTGTGCTCCTGTTGCCGCTCAATTAAGATTCGTTCGCAATAGGTGCCAACAGCTTTTCCCTCTGGCTCTGATCGCCTTTGCCGATCAGGATGGCGGGAAAGGAGAGTCCAGGATGAGCGGAAAGATCAGGGTCGGCATCGGCGGTTGGATCTTCGAACCATGGCGCGGCACCTTTTATCCCGAAGGGCTGCGGCAGAAGGACGAACTGGCCTATGTGGGCCAGCATCTGACCGCGACGGAGATCAATGCCACCTATTACAGCACGCAAAAGCCGGCGACCTTCGCCGGCTGGGCCAAGGCCGTGCCGGATGGCTTCCAGTTCGCGGTCAAGGCGTCGCGCTACTGCACCAATCGGCGCGTGCTGGCGGAGGGGGGCGAATCCATTGCCAAGTTCATCAACCAGGGTCTGGTCGAACTGGGCGACCGGTTGGGGCCGATCCTCTGGCAATTCATGCCGACCAAGAAATTCGATGCGGAGGATTTCGGCGCTTTCCTGAAGCTGCTGCCGGCCAGCATCGACGGCGTGCCTTTGCGCCACGCGCTGGAGGTGCGGCATGAGAGTTTCGATGATCCCGTCTTTTTCGACCTCGCGCGGCGGGCCGGCGCGGCTGTGGTCTATGCCGACCATCCGGAATATCCGGCGTTGCAAGGCCAGGAGGTCGGCTTTTCCTATGCCCGTCTGATGCGCACGCGGGAGGAGGAGCCGACCGGCTATTCGGCGGAGGAGATCAAGGGCTGGGCGGAGGTGGCGCGCGAACGGGTCGCCAGAGGCGACGTCTACGCCTTCTTCATCAGCGGGGCGAAGGTCCGCGCCCCCGCCGCAGCGCAGGCCATGATTGTGGCTTTGCAGTAACATCGACTGTTGCATTTGCTGCAACTGCGAAATCGTCCTTTGCGATTGTTACAACATCATGTCGGGCGCATAGGCCCGCTCGCCCCTGGTGGCGATAAATAACAATGACTTGCAGGACGAATGATATGCGACATAGGGTTCAGGGCGTTGCCCTTATGGTTGCGGTCGGCGCGCAGATGCTGACCTTCTATTCGGTGCTGTTTGCCTGAGCGCAACATGACCCGATCCAAAGAGTCCTTGATGGACATCGGAAGAGCCGCCCTGGATATTGCCATGGGCGGCTCTTTCATTATCTCGGGACTTGATCAACCCTCCGCCAGCCAGCCCGCCAGCAGATAAGCGACGACGCCGACCGGACCCAGGGCGCACAGCGTCAGCAGCACGAGCGCAATCCGGATCAGCGTGACATCCAGGCCGGTGCGGTTGGAAAGCCCGGCGCACACGCCCATGATCTTTCCATTGCGGCGGTCGAGGGTGAAGCTGTTGTTCATGAATCTGGCCTTCTTGAAGAGATATGGCGGGATCAGGCGATCGGCGCGATCGGAACGGCGGCGCCGATGAAGAGCGCGGAAACCAGCAGGGCGCCGGTAAGGGCAAAGGCGGCGTTTTGAAGCTTGGCGAACATGATATACTCCCTGATTTGTGCTTGGCCGGACCATCCGGCCGTGATGCCGGGAAGACTGCAGGAGCCGTGCCAATTTCGATTTCGACCCGATTTTCAGGTATTTTCGCAGCCCACTCATCATTTTTGGGCGGGAAATTTTCCGCTAATTGGGCAAATTTCCTGCAAGTCGGGAATATTTGCAGGGTGATCGTCTGAAGGAACCGCTTCTCTTCGTCTACGGCACGCTCCGGCCCGGCTGCGACGAACCGATGGCCCGCTGGTTGGGCGATGCGGCCCGTCCTGTCGGCCCAGCCGTCGCGCAAGGCGCGCTCTATCGCGTGGCGGCCTATCCGGGCTTCGTGCCTGGCGGGACCGGTGACGTGACGGGCGACCTGTTCGCGCTCCCCGATCCGGAGGCGGTGCTTGCCGCGCTCGACGACTATGAGGAATGCGCTGCCCACTTCCCCCAGCCGCATGAATATCGTCGCGAACGGCTGATCGTCCTGGGCGAACATGGGCCGGTGGAGGCGTGGACCTATATCTACAATCGCGACGTCGTCGGGCTGGAACGGATCGAGAGCGGTGATTTCCTGAGTTGAGAATGGCTAGCGCGAGGCCCGGGCGCGGCTGGAGCGTTTTCCGGGCGGATAGAATGATCTGCTGGCTCGGAAAACGCGGCAAAACAAAAGCCTGGAGCATCATGCAGAAAACCGGTTCCCACTTTTCCGCATGATGCTCTAGGCTCTCCCGCCATGGCTTGAGGAGAGACGCGCATGACCGATGAACGGGATCAGCCGGAACGTTTGCCCGAAGACAGCAACTGGATCGGTTCGACCGGCCTCGACCGGCGCAAGCTGCTGGTGGGCGGGGCGTTCGCTGCGGGCTTCGCCGCTGCCTGCCGGCCTGTGTCCAGCAGCGCGGTCCAGACCTCCGGTGAAGGGTTGAAGGAAGAAAGCGTCTCGATCGGGGCGAGCGACGGCTTTGCCATGCCTGCTTTCGTCGCTCGTCCCGCCGCCGGCAAGGCTGCGCCGGTCATCGTCGTGGTGCATGAGATTTTCGGCGTGCATGAATGGATCCGCGATATCTGCCGCCGCTTTGCGAAGGCGGGTTATTACGCCATCGCTCCCGACCTGTTCGCGCGCCATGGCGATGCGACCAAGGTGGCTGATTTCAGGCAACTGGTCGGCACCATCGTCTCCAAGGCCTCCGACGAGCAGGTGTTGAAGGACATCGACGCCACCTATGCCTGGGCGGGCAGCCATGGCGGGGACGGCAGGCGGCGCGGCATCACCGGCTTTTGCTGGGGCGGGCGGGTCGTGTGGCTCTACGCCGCCCACAGCAGGGAACTGGACGCAGGCGTCGCATTTTACGGCCGGCTGGTCAGCGACAAGACCGAATTGCAGACGCTGAGCGTCATCGAGCAGGTGAACCGGCTCAAGGCCCCGGTGCTTGGCCAATATGGCGCGCTGGACAAGGGCATTCCGGTAGCTGACGTCGAGAAGATGCAGGCCGCGCTGAAGATCGCGGGCAAGTCGCCGCCGGACGCGATCACCGTCTATCCTGACGCCGACCATGGCTTCATGGCCGACTATCGCCCCAGCTACAACGAAGCCGCCGCCAAGGCCGCGTGGGACGCGACGCTCGGCTGGTTCGGCAAATATGTGAAGGGATAAGGACCGTTCGGCTTGGGGTGAGCTGAAAGCAGCGCCCTTGCCATATGTTCATTCTTTACCGCCATGCTGAAACAAGGTCGGCATGACGGCTTTGCAGGGCGGCGGCTGCCCTTATTTCTGCTTCATCGCCTCGACGGCGGCGAGCGTGCTCTTCACATGGCCGGCATAGTTCATCTCGCTATGGACGAAGGCGATGCGGCCGCTGGGCGCGATGACATAGGAAGTGCGGTCGGTCATGCCCGGCCGCATCTTCAGCGCCACGTCATAGCCCGATACGATGTTGGGACCAGCCGACGCCACGGCGAACTTGCCCGCGCATTCCTTGGTGGAGAAGGCGACCAGATCGTCCACCGGATCGGCCGACATGCCGATCACGGTCGCGCCAGCCTTCCTGAAATCCTCGATATGTTCGGCGAATTCCCGCGCTTCGGCGGAGCAGCCGGGGGTGAACGCCTTGGGGAAGAAATAAAGCACCACCGGCCCGCGCTTCAACTGGTGCGACAGGGTCAGGGTGAAGGTCTTCCCCGCCAGCGCGCCGCGGGTGGTGAAGTCGGGCGCCTTGGCCCCGACGGCCAGCGCCGCCATGGCGCCCTGCGAACCGACGGCGGCAGCGGCAAGGGCGAGAGCGATCTTCAGGCTTCTCATCATCGGCTTCCTCTTCATTCAGGCGGTGGGGGGCTTCCGATAGTCCATCCCTTCGGCCATGGTGATGACTGCAACGTTCGCCGCGCGCAAGTCCGCCAGTGGCCCAGCCGGATCGCGGGGGAAGAAAAGTCAGCCCCTTCCGGCGCGCCATGGCATAAGCCGTGGCTGAGAAGTGGCCGAGAAGGAGTGTGGCAGGGATGAAGCAGGAACGCGCGCTGGCCGGAACCCATTGGCGGAATGCCGGTTTTCCTCCCATGCGCGCGATGATTCTCCTGCCGCTGCTCGTCCTTGCGGCGTGCGGCGACAAGCCGGGCGATCAGCCCGGGATAGCCACCAATATCGTCGACGAAGCGATGAACGAAGTGCAGCAGGTGCCGGAAGGCGCGAACGGTATCCAGACCGCTGAACCCGCGCCGGAGATTCCATCCAAGCCCGTGCCGGTGGGGTCGACCATCCCCGCCAGCGTGCAGGGGCGATGGACGGGCCTGGACGAAAGCTGTGCCGACCGCGCGACCGAGCTGGAGCTGACGATCACGCCGACCAGCCTGGTCTTTCTGGAGAGCGAGGGGAAGGCGACCGGCGTGTCACACGGCCCGGACGGCCGCATCCGCATCGACGCGGCCTTCACCGGTGAAGGGCAGAGCTGGAACAGGAAGCTGGAATTGCGGCCCTCGGCCAGCGGGCGGGAGTTGACGGTGATCGACGACGGCCGGGCGGTGACGCGGAAGCGGTGTAGTTGATCTTCGGCCTGTTCCTGCAAAGGCGGGAAACGGGGTCGGACGGCAGAATTGGGTTCCTGCCTGCGCAGGAGCGCGGAATGCTTACTCCAAGCTTTCCCAAAGCCGCCGCACTGGTTAGAGCCGCCTCATGATCGGCCGTCTTACCTTGAGCGATTTCCGCAATCATGCGGATGCGCTGATCATGCCCGATCACAGCTTCATCGTGCTGACCGGGGACAATGGCGCGGGCAAGACCAACATATTGGAAGCCGTGTCGATGTTGGCGCCCGGACGCGGCCTGCGCGGCGCGGCCCTGCGCGACATGGTGCGGCAGGACGGGGCGGGCGGTTTCGGCATAGCGGCGGAAGTGGACGGCGTGATGCTGGGTACGGGGGTTCTCGCTTCGGCCCCCGACCGGCGTCAGGTGCGGATCGGCGGCGTCGCATCCTCCGCCAATGCGCTGGCGGATCATCTGTCCATCGTGTGGTTGACGCCGGCGATGGACCGGCTGTTCATGGACAGTCCCGGCGGGCGGCGGCGTTTCCTGGACCGGCTGACGCTGGCGCTTCACCCCGCCCATGCCGCGCACAGCGCCCGCTACGAGGCGGCGATGCGGGCGCGCAACCGGCTGCTGAACGATCTGTCCGCCGCCGATCCTTCCTGGCTGAGCGCGCTTGAAACGCAGATGGACGAGCATGGCGCGGCGCTTGCCGCCGCCCGCGCCGATCTGGTCGGCCGCTTGCAGGCCGCGCTGGAGGACCAGCCCGACCATCCCTTTGCCCGTCCGCTGCTGGCGATCGAGGGGGAAGGGGAGGGCGACGAGCCCCTGGGGCTTCGCCTGGCCCGCGAACGCCGCCGCGATGCCGCTGCCGGTCGCACCTTGTCCGGCCCGCACCGACAGGACCTCGCGGTCGTTCACGCCGCCAAGGCGCAGGCTGCCGCGCTCTGTTCGACCGGCGAGCAGAAGGCGCTGCTGCTCTCCATCCTGCTCGCCCATGCGGCTCTGGTGGCGGCTCATCGCGGCCAGCCGCCGGTACTGCTGCTCGACGAAGTGGCGGCGCATCTCGACCCGTCGCGGCGGGCCGCGCTGTTCGACCGGCTGCGGGAAACCGGCGGTCAGGTCTGGATGACGGGGACGGAATCCGCACTTTTCAACGACTTGCCTGTGGCGAGCCGGTTTTGCGTAACGGCGGGGCACGTCTTTCGTTCCGCAGATTGACGCGCCGCAACAACGACTCGTCGCTGGCTGCTTTTCAACGCGTCCGGCGTCTGCCCTAAAGCATGGCACGGGGTTAAGTCGTTCAAATAGTCGGGGTTCGCATTCCTATGATCGGTGGTTTTCGCGCTATTGTCGCAGCGGCAACGCTTGCACTCGGCGCCCTGATCACGACCCCGGCCGCTGCCGGCGTCCTTCAGTGCGCGCCCTTCGCCCGGCAGGTTTCCGGTATCGAGCTATATGGCAATGCCAACACCTGGTGGGGTCAGGCCGATGGCCGCTATGAACGCGGCCATGAACCCCGTGTCGGCGCCGTCCTTGCCTTCTCGGCCAGCCGTTCGATGCCGGTCGGCCATGTCGCCATGGTCAGCAAGGTCGTCAGCGAACGCGAAGTGCTGTTGACCCATGCCAACTGGTCCTATCGCGGCGGCGTAGAGCGCAATGTCCGCGCTATCGACGTGTCCCCGAACAATGACTGGACCGATGTGCGCGTCTGGTATGGCCCGATCGGGGATCTGGGTCTGCGGCCGAACCCCGCCAAAGGCTTCATCTACGCGCACAAGGCGAGCGACGCTCCGGTGCAGATCGCCATGGCGGATCGCGCGACGGCAGGCTCCGACGCCGCGCGGGGTGCTTTCTGACATTTTAACCATTTCCTAATGGTCGCCGCCTAATTTCGTCGGCGGTGGGGCGATTCTGAGACTTTTGGGGTCGCATGAAAGTGGGAATGATGCGCTGGGCGGCCTTGCTGCTGGCCGGCCTGACAGCGACGCCTGTGCTGGGCGCGACCGTGCTGCAATGCGTGCCCTATGCGCGCACCGTGTCGGGCGTCCAGATCTATGGCGACGCGCTGACCTGGTGGGACCAGGCGGAAAATCATTATAAGCGCGGGCATGCGCCCCGCAGGGGCGCGGTGCTGGCCTTCCGTCCCGTCGGCCCGATGGTGCTGGGCCATGTCGCGGTGGTCAGCAGGGTGCTGGACGACCGGCGCGTGCTGATCCGGCATGCCAACTGGTCGGTGCCCGGCGCGATCGAGGAGGATGTTCTCGCAGTCGACGTATCCGAAGAAGGCGACTGGAGCGAGGTGCGCGTCTGGCACAGCCCGACCAACCGGATGGGCGCGCGCAGCAACCCGACCTTCGGCTTCATCTATCCCGACAAGCCGCAATTGCGCGAGTTCCGGACCGATCCGGCGCTGGGCGTCAGCACGCGCTTCGCCAGCATGACGGTGACCAAGGACGATCCGGAGGAGGATAGCGCTCCGTTGCGCAGGTCCGCCGCCCAGCCGCGGCTGGCGGTCGACCTGCGCGCCATCCGCTATGCCGATGCGGCGCCTTCCGCCCGTTCGCTGCGCGACATCATCGCGGACGTGAAGCGAGACGCGGCGCTGCGTTGAAGCGGCCCGATGCTCCCGCGCGGGCAGGAACCCGGTCCCGGCTATCCTGAAAACACGGCGTCCGAACGGGCTCTCATGAGCCTCTCGTCTCATCGGAACGCGGCTGAATAAAAGGGCGCACCCCTCTGGCGAGGCGGCGCCCTTTTTTCTTCAGCGCAGACGAAACTCTATTCCGCCTTGTCCGCTGCTTCCCCAGCGCCCTCGTCCGCATTCTCGAACCACGCCTCGACCGGCCCGGAGAGCTTGATCGTCAGCGGCTGGCCGTGGCGGTCGCGGGTCTTGCCCGCCGCCACGCGAATCCACCCTTCGGAAATGCAATATTCCTCGACATCGTTGCGGACGCGGTCCTTGAAGCGGATGCCGATGCCCCGCTGGAGCACGTCCATGTCGAAAAAGGGGCTCTTCGGGTTGGTGGAAAGGCGGTCGGGGGGCGTATCGCTCATGATGGTCCAAATCCTGTCAATCTGGCGCGACCTAGCCTTTAGGCCTGCCCGCCGTCAACTGCTGCGGTCCATCGTCGACATCGCAGAAGATGCGCCGGATCACTCCCTGCGCCAGCCAGGATTCGAAGCGGGCATGCGCATCGGCCAGATCCAGGAAGGGATAGGCGACCGGCCGTTCCCCTACCGCCCGGCTGGCGATGACCAGCCGCATCATGGCATCGGGCGCCGTGGTCAATATGCGTCCGCGCCGGTCGGTGGCGGCGCTGTTGACGCCGACGACATGGCCGTCCTCGGCAAAGACCGGACCGCCGCTGATGCCCGACAGCGTGCCGTCACCCATCGGAATGCGCGCATGCTCCGCCCAGGCGAGCACGGGCTGCGTCTCCTCGCCTGCGCCGCGCCGGGCGCGGGCGGCGCCGATCAGTTCGGATATGACGAGCGTCGGCTGTCCGCCCGGAAATCCCATATGATAGCCGACCGATCCGGGCGGCGGCATGCGGTCCGACAGTGGCAGGGCGTGGTCGCTTGCCACGCCCCCGCGCACCAGCGCCGCATCCGCTTCCCGGCTTTCCACCAGGCGCGACACGGGGCGGGCGAAGCCGCCCTGCTCTATGCCGACCCGGGTGCAGCCATGGGTGACATGCTCGGCGGTCAGCCATGCGCCGTCCCGGTCGATGGCGAAGGTCGTGCCCATGCTGTCGGCGGGCGCCTCCGTCCGTTCCTCGATGACGAAGCTCTCATCGCTCCATTGCGGCATCGGACGGCGCGGCGAGCGCGGGTCGAAAGCCTCGACATGCAGCGGCGTTGGCCTGATGACCTCGCTGATCCACAGCAGGGCGAGGATGATGCCGAGCAGGCCGGGCAGACAGCCGAAGCGCCGGCCCGCCACGGCTCAACCCGCGACCGCGCCGGCGGTCAGGCAGGCGATGGCGACCTTCATCATGGCGAGGAAGATGGCGGCGGACCGTTCGTCCGCCTCGATGCGGGTCGGCAGCGAGCCCAGCAGGAAATCGACCACGCGGAAGGCGATGAGTTGCAGGATCAGCGTCACGCTGCCCCAGATCATGATGTCCCAGACATTCACCGAGCCCGCGAGGCAAAAGCCCAACGGCACGGCCAACCCGATCGCCGCCCCGCCCAGCGAGATCGCCGCGGCAGCATTGCCTGCCCGGATCAGTGCGAATTCGTCATGCGGCGTGATCCACATATAAAGCGCCAGCGCCGCCAGCCAGGCCAGGGTTGCGGAACCCAGGTGCAGCAGGAAGATGGGCAGGCCCGACAGCAGGCTCTGAATGACGGGCATGGGATCGGTCATCGCGTCAAAATGCCGCAAGCGGATGCCGGGCGCAATTGCCAGTCGATGGCGAAACGGGTGGAGAGGAAAATGGCGCAACCCGCGCAGCTTCCCCTCCACCATTCACTTCGCGGGTGTTGAACAGAGGCAGGTGCCTCTCCTGCAATCCTCCCCACGCTGCGCGCAGGGAGGATCGCATGGCATCAACCAGCCGATGTGGTCAGATCAATTGCAGACCCGAACCTTCACGCGCCGGTCGCGGTAATGATTGTAGCGCCATTCGGTCCAGCAACGCTGGCGGTAATGCCCGCGCCAGGAGCGCCGGTCGCCGCGCCAATAGCGGCGGTCGTCATGGCGCCAGTCGCGCCTGCCGTCCCAGCGCCTATCGTCCCAACGCCTATCGTCCCAATGGTTGCCGCGATACCCGTCGCGATAGCCATAGCCGCCATAATATTGCGCCTGTGCAGGGGCCACGCTCGCCCCCATGGCGGTGATCGCCAGGCCCAGGGCGGCAGCGCCCTTCCACAAGATGTTCATGTCTTTCTCTCCTCAGCATGCACGCCCGTCGCCGGGGTCATGAAGGGAAGATGCACCGGCCTTACTGAACCGTCCGGGAACGGTGTCGTCAGCCAATATTCATGGATGGATCAGCGGCCCCGCAGGGCGCTTTCCGCCTCCAGCATATAGTCGCGGGTGATCGGCAGGCTGCGGCGGTCGCGGACATATTGGACCTGGTAATTCACCATGCCGCCATGTTCGAACACGGTCGCCGCGCCCGCCAGATAGAAGGTCCAGAGGCGGAAGAACCGCTCATCGTACAGGGCGACGATGTCCGCCTTGTGCGCCAGCGTCCGCTTGTACCATTCGCGGATGGTAAGGCCGTAATGGATGCGCAGCACCTCCACATCCGTGACCATCAGCCGCGTGCCCTCGCTGCCCTGGATCATCTCCGACAGGGCGGGGATATAGCCGCCGGGGAAGATATATTTCTGGGTGAAGGCGTCGGTGATGCCCGGCCCGTCGACCCGCCCGATTGTGTGGACCAGCATCACCCCCTCCGGCGTCAGAAGCTCGCGGCACTTGGTGTAGAAGGTGCGGTAATCCTTGGTCCCGACATGCTCGAACATGCCGACCGACACGATGCGGTCGAACGGCCCGTCCATGTCGCGATAATCGATCAGTTCGAAGCGGACATGGTCGGCCACGCCGGCATCCTGCGCCCGCTGGCGCGCGACCTTGAGCTGCTCTTCCGACAGGGTGATGCCGGTCACGTCGACGCCGCAGGTGCGATGCAGGTACAGCGCCATGCCACCCCAGCCGCAGCCTATGTCGAGCACCTTCATGCCCGGCTTCAGGTGCAGCTTGGCCGCGATATGCGCCTTCTTGTCCTCCTGCGCCTGTTCCAGGCTGATCCCCGCCTCATTGTCGGCATCGGGGAAATAGGCGCAGCTATATTGCCGGTCCCGATCGAGGAAGAGGGCGTAGAGCGCGCCCGACAGGTCGTAATGATGCGCGACATTGGCCTTCGCCCGCGCCCTGTGATTGGCGGCCCAGAGCTTGCGCCGGATCGCCTTGAAGCCGCGCTTGACGGAGCCGAGATCGCTGATCGACTTGCCCGTTTCCCAGGCATTGTTCATGCGGATGAGCGAGATCAGTTCCATGATCCCGCCGCCCTCTATCGCGACGCGTCCATCGATGAAGGCCTCCGCCATGCCGAGGCGCGGGTCCCTGACGATGTCGAACGGCACACGCGCATCGTGGAATTTCAGCGCCAGCGACGGAAAGCCCGGTTCGGGGGTTCCGACCGTGATCTTCCTGCCGTCATGATAATAGATGCTGAGCTGGCCCCGCGTGACCAGCCGCTTGATGACGCGATCGAACAATTTCATGGGGCTACCCTGTCAGGTCATTCCGCTGCCGTCAAATGCCCGCATACCAGTCATAGCCGGCGCGGTCCTCCCAATAGCCGCCCTTGCCGCCGCCTATGCCGTCCAGACTCGCAACCGCTTCAATCTTCATCAGATATTTCGCCTGCTTGTAGCCCAGTTGCCGCTCCACCCGCAGCCGGAGCGGCGCGCCATTAGCCACGCGCAGGGGTTCGTCGTTGAGCGCGAAGGCGAGGATCGTCTGCGGGTGGAAGGCGTCCACCAGATCGATGCTTTCATAATAGCCGCGCCCGCCGCCCATATCGTCGGCGCAGTGGAAGACGATGTACCGCGCCCCGTCCCGCAGCCGCGCCGCGTCGAGGATCGGCTTCAACGGCACGCCGCGCCATTTGCCGATGGCGCTCCACCCCTCGACGCAGTCGTGGCGCGTGATCTGCTCCCGATGGGGGAGGGCGTGGAGCTGCGCCAAGGAGAAGGAAAGCGGCCGTCCCACCAGTCCGGACACATGCAGCCGCCAGTCGGCAAAGCCGTTGCGCCACAGCGCCTTATATTCGGCTGTGTTCGGATTGGCGGTGCCGTTGGGGCGGAAGAAGGGAGAAATCTGGTCCGGCCGGAATTCCCGCGCCAGCGCGTCGCGGGCCATCAGGCTGCGCTGCGCCCATTTGTGGAAATTCCCGGCGGAAAACAGCGCCTCGCGCACCGTCTCGTTCTTCGCCAGCCGGTCGCATCCCGCCAGCGTCGCGGCGGCGCCCAGTACCAGGGTCCGACGGTCGAGGATCAGGCTCATCGCCGCGCCTCCGGCACGCGATAGCGTCCGCTGATCATCGAGCGGATTTCGTTCAGGGGCCCGGCCAGCACCACCATCAGCATATGCACCAGGAAGAAGGCGACGAGCATGAAGGCCGTGATGAAATGGATCGAGCGTGCCGACTGGCGCCCGCCGAACAGGTCGACCAGCCAGGGCCATGCCGCGTTCATGCCTGGCGACATGGTGAGGCCCGTCAGGATCAGGATCGGCAGCGCGACGAAGATCACGCCGATATAGCTGGCCTTTTGCAACATATTGTAGCGCAGCGCCGCTTCGCCGGTTGGGAAACGCAGCCGGGCATGGTCCTTTATGTCCTGCCAGACATGGCGCGGCGCCAGTTCGTCGCGCCGGAAGGCGAGGTCGCGCGCCAGATGCCCGCCGAACAGGCTCCAGACCATGTAGAAGAGCAGCGCGAAGGCAAAGATCGGCGCGGCGCTCAGATGCCAGTGCCGCGACATCGCCAGATTATAGTGGGCGGGCAGCGTGATCCAGCTTCCGAACCGCTCCAGCACCAGCCACGGGCGGTCGAGATTCGCGCCATAATGCCCCCAATAAAGCCGGGGATGCGCATTGAAGATGCCAAGCCCGCTGGCGAACAGCACGTAGAGCAGCAGCGCATTCAGCCAATGCCACAGGCGCGTCGGTCCTTTGTGGCGCAGCACCAGCTTCGGTTCGGCGGCTATCGGCTCGGATGAGGCGCTATCCATAGGCTGCTGTTACCCTTTTGCACCAACAGCGTCAAAAAGGACGATGCCGTTACGCGCATGAATCATTTTTCATGATCCCGTTCATGTGGGAGCCAGATTGCGGGTCTATAAGCGCCGCTGCCGGGATCGAGTAAAGTTTCCGGATTTTTGAAGCTCCTATGGATAGATGCCCTGTAAGTTCAATAGGGATGATATGAAAATATTTATCAGATCCGTCTCTTTTAAAAACCGATTGAGAACATAAATCGATCTCACCCGGTTCAGGGTATCGAACAAGTCATGAGGAATACCATGAAAACTGCGATTATCGCAGCGATTGCTGCTGCCACCGTTTCTGTTCCTGCCTTTGCTCAGGATGCCGCGCCTTTTACTGGTCCGCGCGCCGGCATTACCATGGGCTATGACAAGGTTCAGGGTGACGACGGCTTCAGCTATGGCGTGTCGACCGGCTATGATCTGGCCGTCACCCCGCATGTGACCTTCGGTCCGGAAGTCTCGCTCAGCGAGTCAACGGCGAAGTTCAGTGGCGTGGATGCGAGCCGCGATCTCGCCGCATCGGTGCGCCTTGGCTATGTCGTGACGCCGCAGGTGCTGGCGTTCGGCAAGGTAGGATACGCCAACAGCCGCTTCGAAGTCCCTGGCGACCACCAGACGCTGGAAGGCGTGCGCTATGGCGGTGGCCTCGAATATTCGGTGACTCCGCGCACCTATATTTCGGCCGAATATCAGCGGACCGAATATGAAGACAATTTCGGCGGCCGCGATGCGGGCGTGGTGGGGATCGGCTTCCGCTTCTGAGTTGGGTGCCGCTGGGTATGACAAGGGGCGGTCCCGCTGGGGCCGCCCCATTTTCATGCAAACTCATACTGTTGCGGAAAAGCATCATACATTTGTAAAGTTCATATCCATATTGCAACAATCACGATCGCGTTACATATGCGCGCCGTCAGCGATGCATGTCGCTGCGTGCAGGACGGGGGGATGAACCGAATTATCTCGGTATTCCAAATGACGATGAAATAACGACACGCAACGTCATCCCCGTAAAAAGAACAAGCGGCAGTCCACATCACCGGACTGTTCGTTTCTGATGACATGAGGATTTTATGAAGACTGTGATTTTCGCAGCCCTTGCTGCTGCCGCCGTTTCCGCTCCCGCTTTCGCTCAGGACGCCGCGCCCTTCACCGGCCCGCGCGCCGGCGTGACGCTGGGCTACGACAAAGTTGGCGGCGAAGAAGGCTTCAGCTATGGCGTCAGCACCGGTTACGATCTGGCTGTCGCACCGCGCATTACTTTTGGCCCGGAAGTGTCGTTCAGCGATTCCACTGCCGATGACAATTTCGGCATCGACGTGAGCCGCGATCTGGCTGCTTCGATTCGCCTCGGTTATGTCGTTACTCCGCGCGTTCTGGCCTTCGGCAAGGTCGGCTATGCCACCACCCGCTTCGAAGACACGGTTGAGGGCGACTTCGGCAACCTGGAAGGCGTTCGTTACGGAGGCGGCGTGGAATTCGCTGTGACCGGCAACACCTACATCTCTGCTGAATATCAGCGCACCGAATATGAAGCTGACTTTGGCGGCCGCGATGCCGGTGTCGTCGGCATCGGCTTCCGCTTCTAATTCCTCTCGGATAGAACAGGAAAGGGCGGTCCCGGCTGGGGCCGCCCTTTTCCTATGCTTGCTCACACCGTTCCAATGATACGCCCCATTTTTCCTGCCTTCACAGGAACACGGCCCAACAGAAACAGCACAAACCCTAAGCCCAGGGGAGAGGCGTCAGGTCCGGTTCCACCCAGCGCCGCCGCGCTTCCGTCGACATCAGCCGCTCGCGCGACCAATAGGCGAACAGCCAGTCCTTGTCGGCCATGGGCGAACGCATCAGCGCCGCAAAGGCCTCCGCCGGCGACGGTTCGCCTGGCAAGCCCGCCAGCACGGCCCGCGCCGCCTTCAGCGATGCCATGGTAATCGTCTCATGATAGCCGGCGCTGTCGCTGTTCACGCCGCCCATGCTCTCGTTATAGGCCGCGATCATCCCGGGCATGTCCCGCTCGGCCAGCATGTCCGTCCGCCGCAGCATGAGCCACAGGGCCGTCGCGAAATGCGCGCCATGCGTCCACTCCTCCTTGGGCAGCGTCCGCGCGCAAAAGCCGCTGGCGATCCGCTCGATCTCTTCGTCCGTCATTGTCATCCATCCTTTCATGCCGCCCGGACGAAGCCGACAAGAAAAACCCCGCCGTCCGGGCGGGGGTTGCATCTCGCGCCGCAAAGGCGCAGGTCATCGGCCCCGCTCTATCCGAGCGCCGCTTGCTTCTCCGCCTCCAGCCGGTCCAGCTCCGCCCGGCTTTTCTTCTCGGAAGCGGACTTGAGCTGGCCGCAGGCGGCCATGATGTCCCGCCCGCGCGGTGTGCGCACCGGCGCGGAAATCCCGCCTTCGAACACGATGTCGGAAAAGCGCCTGATCCGCTCGGGCGTCGAGCATTCATAATCCGTGCCCGGCCAGGGGTTGAACGGGATCAGATTGACCTTCGCCGGCAGCTTGTACTGGCGAAGCAGCCGGACCAGCTCGCGCGCATCCTCGTCGCTGTCATTCTTGTCCTTGATCATGACATATTCGAAGGTGATGCGCCGCGCATTGTTCGCCCCCGGATAGTCGGCGCAGGCCTGCAAAAGCTGATCGATGCCGAACTTCCTGTTGAGCGGCACCAGCTCGTCGCGCACATCCTTCGTCACGGCGTGCAGCGACACGGCGAGGTTGACGCCGATCTCCTCGCCCGCCCGCGCCATCATCGGCACAACGCCGGAGGTGGAGAGGGTGATGCGCCGCTTCGACAGGGCAAGTCCATCGCCGTCCATCACGACCTTCAGCGCATCGCGCACATGGTCGAAATTATAGAGCGGCTCGCCCATGCCCATCATCACGATATTGGTCAGCATGCGGCCATCGGTCGTATATTGCGGCGCATCGTCGGCTTCATCGTCATTGGCGGACGCCATGCTGCCCTTGGGCCACTCGCCCAATGCATCGCGCGCCAGCATCACCTGGCCCACAATCTCGCCCGGCGTCAGGTTGCGCACCAGCCGCATCGTGCCCGTATGGCAGAAACGGCAGTTGAGCGTGCAGCCCACCTGGCTCGATACGCACAGCGTCCCCCGGTCCGCGTCCGGGATGAACACCATCTCATAATCCTGCCCGTCGTCGGAGCGCAGCAGCCATTTGCGCGTGCCGTCGCTTGAGACCTGCGCCTCCACGACCTGCGGACGACCGATGACGAAGCGCTCCGCCATCCAGCCGCGCATCGGTTTGGCAAGGTCGGTCATGGCGTCGAAATCGGTCTCGCCGCGATGGTAGAGCCAGTGGAACAATTGCTTGGACCGCAGTTTCGCCTGCCTGGTATCGAGCCCCGATTCCTCCAGCACGCCCTTGATCTGCGGCCGCGACAGCCCCATCAGGTCGACGCGCCCATCCTCACGAGGCGTCACCGCGCGGGGCACGGGCACAGGGTCGATAGCGCCGGGAATCGGCATCAAGGGGTTGGCGGCTGTCTGCATGGCCGCGCCCATAGCGGATTTTGGGGGATTTTGGAAGGGCGGTGAATGGCGCACGCCCCTCACCGCAATCGCGCGCACCCCAGCGCCGCGGCATCGATCGCCGTAGCCGCTCCGCGCAACGCATAGGTGTCCGCAAAGCCCCGCCCACGC
This sequence comes from Sphingobium sp. PNB, assembly GCF_019873065.1. Classification (NCBI taxonomy): domain Bacteria; kingdom Pseudomonadati; phylum Pseudomonadota; class Alphaproteobacteria; order Sphingomonadales; family Sphingobiaceae; genus Sphingobium; species Sphingobium sp. PNB. The sequence goes on along the minus strand of NZ_JAINEZ010000010.1, from coordinate 54,418 downwards.
GCATCCCGCGTCTGCACACTCATGCTGGTGGCGGAGCGCATCGCCGCGATGATTGCTGCATCCGCCCGCGCATCGGGCGCCCAGGCATCCACCTGCCCCGCCACCAGCGTAAAGCGCCGATCCCCCACATTCAGAATCACCGCAGCGTCCCCCATTCGCATCCTGCTCAAGCGGAAATGCACCTGCCCCCGCACCGATTGGCGCGGCCAGCTCCCGACCGCCGCAAAGCCCTCCGATCCCGCTGCGACGGGCATGGCGATCGCATAGCAACGGGGGCCACCGGATTGGGATGGGGTCGGATCGCGAAACGCCCCCCACGCCTCGAACACGCCCAGAGAGTCCCGCGCCTGCGCGGCCGTGGCCATGATCATCAGGGGGAGGGCGAGGGGCCATGGAGCTTTCACATCCCCGGCAAAGCGCATGCTGTTCCCTTTTGCAACCCTTTGGCAAACGAAACGATCACCCAGCGCTTGCAGGGGCCGTCACAGCGGCTATGAAGGATCATCCATCATTGTCGCCCGGATTCGACCGAGTTCGGGCTTTGCGCAGAAAAGAAACGGACAGAACAGGGACATGAAGGCCACCATCGAACGCGCAACGCTGCTCAAGAGCCTCAGCCACGTCCAGTCGGTGGTCGAGCGGCGCAACACGATTCCGATCCTGTCCAACGTGCTGATCGAAGCATCGGCCGATGGTGCGATCAAGCTGATGGCGACCGACCTCGACCTCCAGATCGTCGAAAGCGTCGCCGCCCAGGTGGAACAGCCCGGCGCGACCACCATTTCGGCGCACACCCTGTTCGACATCGCGCGCAAGCTGCCCGAAGGCAGCCAGGTCTCGCTCCAGGCGGCCGAGGGCAAGATGCTGATCCAGGCAGGCCGCGCCCGCTTCAACCTGTCGACCCTGCCGCGCGACGACTTCCCGGTGATCGCGGAAGGCGACCTGCCGACCAGCTTCGAACTGCCCGCCGAAACGCTGAAGCAGATCATCGACAAGACGCGCTTCGCCATCTCGACCGAAGAGACGCGCTATTATCTGAACGGCATCTATTTCCACGTTTCGGACGAGGGACAGCCTGTGCTGAAGGCGGCGGCGACCGACGGCCATCGCCTGGCGCGCGTCACCGTGCCGCGACCCGACGGCGCGGACGGCATGCCGGGCATCATCGTGCCGAGGAAGTGCATCGGGGAACTGCGCAAGCTGCTCGACGAGGTGGAAGGCTCTGTGCAGATTTCGCTGTCGGCGAGCAAGATCCGCTTCGGCCTGGGCAGCGCCATCCTGACCAGCAAGCTGATCGATGGCACCTTCCCTGATTACAGCCGCGTCATCCCGACCGCCAACGACAAGCTGCTGAAGATCGATCCGCGCAGCTTCGAGGAAGGCGTGGACCGCGTGGCGACCATCGCCACCGAAAAGACCCGCGCCGTCAAGATGACGCTGGACCGCGACAAGATCACCCTTTCCGTCACCAGCCCGGAAAACGGCACGGCAGCCGAGGAAGTCCCCGGGGCCTTCCAGGGCGAGGGCTTCGACATCGGTTTCAACGCCCGTTATCTGCTCGACATCCTGGGCCAGATCGACAGTGATCTGGTCGAACTGCACCTGGCCGACGCCGCTGCGCCGACGCTGATCCGCGAAGATGATCGCAGCCCCGCGCTCTATGTGCTGATGCCCATGCGCGTTTGAGGGTTTTGCCCGGTTGCGGACATTGACGCTTCCCCTCCCCTTCAGGGGCGGGGATTAGTGGCGGGAAACCACCCGCCGCAGACCTTGCCTGTCGGGTAAGTTTCTTTCAATCTCTTGTCGTTACGCAGGGAATATGACTTCCTTGCGGGCGAACCTGGCAGAACTGCATACGCGGCGGACCGATCTGGTCGCGGCGCTTGGCCTTGCCGAAAGCGGGGCTGCCGTCGACGCTTCCTGGATTTCCGGCACCTTCGTCCATATCGCCCGGCTCTGGCCGCTTGTCCTGCTGGGGAAGCTCTGCATCACCGCTCTGCTGCATGTGCCTTTCTATGATGAGGGCAATGTCGGCCATGCCGTTGCCCTGGCGGCCATGCTGCTGGTCGACGGCATTGCCATCGTCGTGCCGCGCGGAGCCCGGTTCCAGCTTTTGCGGCCACATCACCAGAAATGGCTGATGCTGCCGATGGTGCTGCTCTCGGGCCTCAGCTTCAGCCTGATGCTGGGGCCGTCGCTGATCGCCGGCGAGCCTTCGCGCAATCTGGCCGCGGAAATGGCGGTCGCGTTGATGGCCGTGTCGATCTTCGGCGACCGGCGCCTGTTGGGTGTCAGCTATTTCTGCGGCCTGCTGATCGCCTCCATCCTGCATCGGGGCGATTTCGCGCAGGTCGGCCTGTTGATCAGTTGCATAGCCGCGATGCTGGTCGCCGCGCTGCGCCAGGCGCATGCCGACATGAACCGCGCCATCGCCTTCCATCAGCGGGATTTGAGGGCCCAGCGCTCCGACCGGCTGCTCCATGACTATGAACAGTCAGGTCGCGGCTGGTTCTGGGAAACCGACCGCCACGGGTGCATCGTCTATATTTCCGACACATTGGCCCGCACCTTGGGGCTGGGCAACGATGCGCTGATCGGCCGCCCGATCACGGAAATCATCCGTCCCGGCGACCGGCAGGATGGCGATGGCGAGCGCACATTGGGGTTCCACCTGTCGGCGCGCACCGGCTTTGCCGAAATTCCCGTCCGCGCCGCGATGGCGAAGGACGAGCGCTGGTGGTCGATCTCCGGCCAGCCGGTGTTCAATGAATTCGGCCAGTTCCACGGCTTCCGGGGCAGCGGCACGGACCTTACCGAAATGCGCCGCAGCCAGGCGGAGGTGACGCGGCTCGCCCAATATGATTCGCTGACCGGCCTTGCCAACCGGGTGCAGATGATGCGCTCCCTGGAGCAGGCGGTCGCGGGCAAGAACGGGCAGCCGCGTGACTGCACGCTGATGATGCTGGACCTCGACCGGTTCAAGATCGTCAACGACACGCTGGGCCATCCGGCTGGCGATGCGCTGCTGCGCCAGGTCAGCGAGCGTATCCGGCGCGTGGTCGGCAACAAGGGGCTGGTCGGACGTCAGGGCGGCGATGAATTCAAGATCCTGCTGCCCGGACGACCCGACAAGATCACCCTGGACCATTTGGCGCGGGCGATCATCACCGATGTGTCCCAGCCCTATACGGTGGAGGGAACGGCGGTCGTCATCGGGGTGTCGATCGGCATTTCCTTCTGCCCGCAGGATGGGGTGACGGCCGAGGAACTTATCCGCAATGCCGATCTTGCGCTCTACGCCGCCAAGGGGGACGGGCGCGGCATCTATCGCTTCTATTCCCCGGAGATGCATGCCGATGCCGAGGATCGCCGCCAGTTGGAGGAGGATCTGCGCAAGGCGCTGGTCGAAAACGCCCTGCACCTCGTCTATCAGCCGGTGGTTTCCTCCCGGACCGAGCAGATTACCGGCTATGAAGCGCTGCTGCGCTGGCAGCATCCGGTGCGCGGCGCGATCTCTCCCACGCTGTTTATCCCCATTGCGGAGGAAAGCGGCCTGATCGGCCCGATCGGTGAATGGGTGCTCCGCACCGCCTGCCGCGATGCGGCGCAGTGGGCCGACGGGGTTAGGGTGGCCGTCAACGTCTCCCCGATCCAGTTCGCCAATCACGGCCTGCCCTCGATCGTCATGAATGCGCTCGCCGCCTCGGGGCTGGCGGCCCAGCGACTGGAGCTGGAGATCACCGAAAGCGTGTTCTTGAACGATGATGATGGCACGGACTCGATGTTCTCCCGGCTGAAGGGCATCGGGGTGCGACTGGCGCTCGACGATTTCGGCACCGGCTATTCCTCGCTCGGCTATCTCAAGAAAGCGCCGTTCGACAAGATCAAGATCGACCAGAGCTTCGTGCGCGGCGCCGCGATCAAGGGCAGCCCCAACAGCGCGATCATCAAGGCGATCGTCAGCCTGGCCGAAGCGCTGGGCATGGACACCACGGCCGAAGGGGCGGAGACGCAGGATGAACTCGCGCTGATCCGCAACCTGGGGTGCAGCCATATCCAGGGCTATGTCTATGGCCGCCCGCTGCCGGCGGCGGACGTGCTGGTCCAGCAACACCGCCATGGCGGCGTGGTCGCGCCGCAGGGCTTCCAGTCGAGCCGGACGGAACGCAAGACCATGTTGCGTACCGTGGCCGTGCACCATGACGGTCATGTCTATACCGGGCGCATCCGCAACATCTCCGCCACGGGTGCGCAGTTGGAGGGCCTGTGGAACGTGCCGGAGGGCACGCTGTTCGCCATCGAACTGGGCGACAACCAGACCGTCAACGCCATCGCGCGATGGTCCAAGGACGACCGGCTGGGGGTGGAATTCGTCCAGGCGATCAACCCGTCGACATTGCGCGCCGTGCCTCGTTCCATGGCATCCTGAGGATGCGAGGCGGGTCAGGATGGCTGGGTGTGGGGCGACGGAGATAGTCGGGTTCCGCCATTAGGCGCGCGGTGCTCCCGCGCAGGAGCATGCTTTACCCAGACCAACATCAACGTCCGCTCTCCACTCTTGCCCCTTCCTCCATCTCCACGCTTGCCGATACCTTGAACCGCGCTATGTCCGTCCGGTCATCGGAGCGGGAGACGGCATGGGCCGCATCGTCGGGAAAATCGTCAAAGGCTTGGGCGCTGCGCTGCTGTTTCTGGTTGTGGCCCTGTGCCTGGCGGTGACGGTCGTTCCACCCTTTCTCGACCGCATCTATTATGAGGGGCCGGTCAGCCGCCATTATGACGGGGAACGCTTCTTCAATCCCGATGGGGAAATCCGCTCTACCGCACCGGCGGGCGGCAACCCGCGCGCTTTCATCGCGCGGTGGCTGCTGGGTCAGGACGACCGGCCCTCATGGCCCGACATGGTGGCGGTCAAGCCTTCGCGCCCGCCTGCCTTCGCGGCGCCGCGTGGCATGATCGCCACCTGGGTGGGACATGCCACCGTACTCGTGCAGGCGGCGGGCCTCAATATCCTCACCGATCCGATCTGGTCCGACCATGCCAGCCCCTTTCCGCCCCTGGGGCCCCGGCGGGTGGCGCAGCCGGGCGTGCGCTTCGACGATCTGCCGAGGATCGATCTCATCCTCCTCAGCCACAATCATTACGACCATATGGACATCCCCACGCTGAAAAGGCTGTGGAAACGGGACAGGCCGAAGATCGTCACCAGCCTGGGCAATGACGCGATCCTGAAGGCCAACGGCATTCCGTCGACGGCGCTCGACTGGGGGCAATCGATAAGCGGCGCGGCGTTGAACGGCCTGGGCGACGGCACGGTGATCCAGTGCGAAAATTATGAGCATTGCCCGGATTATCGCGTTCATGTGCTGCGCAACCATCATTGGAGCAGCCGCTGGGGCACTGACCGCAGCCGGGCGCTCTGGTCGAGCTTCTTCGTCAGAACGCGGGCGGGCAATATCTTCTTCGCGGGCGACACGGGCGCTGGCGATATGGCCTGGCCCGCGGACGCGGCGCGGCTGGGGCCGATCAGGCTGGCGATGATCCCGATTGGCGCCTTCCGCTTCCATCCCGGACAAATGCAGTCGGATTCCCATGTCGGGCCGGAACAGGCCGTGCAGATTTTCGAAAAGCTCAAGGCCTCGACCGCCATTCCCATCCATTGGGGGACGTTCCGCCTTTCCTACGAGAAATGGGATACCCCGCCCAAAATGCTGGAACTCCAACTGCGTTGCGCAGGCATTGAACGGCGGCGTTTTGCGCCCCTTCGGGTCGGGCAGTCGATCCTGGTGCCCGGCTGGTCGCCCGTGCCGCACGGGGAGAAGCGGTGCGATCCGGGCGCGATCGCGAGGTTGAAGTAGGCGGAGGCTGTTGGCAGGCGGTAACCCGCCAAATCCTGTCGCCGCCCTAATGTTTCTGGAGCTGCCGCTCGATCGTCGTCCAAAGTCCGGCAAAGGCCTGGGCGGATGGGGATGAGGCCGCGAAGGCGCCCAGCGGTTTGCGGCGGACAGCCATTTGTTCGACCGCGCTGGCCATGGGAATGGCCGGCCAGCCGGGCTGGGATTCCAGGGCCGCGCGATGCAGACCACGGCGGCGGTCGACCATGGAATAGACCGGCATGATCGGCGGATGGCTGCCGCCGCGCTGCACCAGATAGCGGGCGACCTCCCCCATGGCGCGTTGGGCGAGGGGGGAGGGGATGACCGGAATGACGATCATGTCCGCCGCACGCAGCACCTGCTCGCTGGTTTCGGTGAGGCCGGGCGGACAATCCAGGATGATCCGGTCATAATCCTTGCCCAGGCTCTCGATCAGCTTGGCGAGACGCTTCTTCTTGTCCATCTCCCGGAACAGATGGTCGAGGCTGCGCAGCGAGGTGTCGGCGGCGATCAGGTCGAGGCCCTGCACCGTCGAGGGTTGGATCAGCTTGCGGACCTCCACATCCTTGCTGAAGATCGCCTGCGCGGCGTCGCGGCTTTCGCTGTCCGTGGAGATCAGCCAGCTCGACGCAGCCTGTGGGTCGAGATCCCACAGCAATGTCCGCCGTTTCGAAATGCTTGCGGATGCCCAGGCGAGGTTGATCGCGAAGGTGGTTTTCCCGACCCCGCCCTTCAGGCTGTAGACGGCGATGGTCGCCACTTGCGGTTCCTTTGCCATATGCGGAGGCTATCTTGCTGCACCGCCAAAGCAAGGGCTGAATCATGGGATTGTTACGTGCATGTGACAGACGCGGCCGGACCATCGATTACCAGCCCGCCGTCGAAGAGGATGATGGATTGGTCCGCTGGCGGGTTTCGATGGCCAGTGCCGATCATTCCTCGTCCATGCCCATCCGTTCGGACTGAGCCTGTCGCCGTCCTGCGCTTTCCCAAGGAAGAGTGGCGCTTCGACAAGCTCAGCGCGAAAGAGGTGCTAATCCGGCTCCCGCGACATAGGGCGCTCAAACGAGCACCGGGGATTGCGCCAAGAAAAATCCCGCCGCGAGGCATGGTCGCGGCGGGATCATTTCCGTTTCGAAGGATCAGGCGGCTGCCCGGCGTTCCTTCAGTTCCTCGTTCAGCATTTCTGCGAGCAGGAACGCGAGTTCCAGGCTCTGCGCCGCGTTGAGGCGCGGGTCGCAATGGGTGTGGTAACGATCCGCAAGGCCTTCGTCCGTGATCGCCACGGCGCCGCCGGTGCACTCCGTCACATTCTGGCCGGTCATTTCGGCATGGATGCCGCCGCCGAAGCTGCCCTCCGCCCGGTGAACGGCGAAGAAACCGCGCACCTCCGCCAGGATGCGGTCGAACGGCCGCGTCTTGTAGCCATTGGCCGCCTTGATGACATTGCCGTGCATCGGGTCGCAGGACCAGACCACCGGATGGCCTTCCTTCAGCACCGCGCGGACCAGCCTGGGCAGGCCCGCCTCGATCTTGTCATGGCCGTAGCGGGTGATGAGCGTGATCCGGCCCGCTTCCCGGCTGGGGTTCAGCACGTCCAGCAGGCGGATCAGCGCATCCGGCTCCAGACTGGGGCCGCATTTCATGCCGATCGGATTGCCGATGCCGCGCAGATATTCGACATGCGCCGACCCTTCGAACCGGGTGCGATCCCCGATCCACAGCATATGCGCGGAGGTGTCGTACCAGTCGCCGGTCAGCGAATCCTGCCGGGTCAGCGCCTGCTCATAGGGCAGCAGCAGCGCCTCATGGCTGGTGTAGAAGCTCGTTCCCCCCAATTGCGGCACGGTTTCGGGCGACAGGCCGCAGGCGCGCATGAAGTCGAGCGCCTGCCCGATCTGGTCGGCCATCGCCTCGAACTTCGCGGCCCAGGGGCTGCGGCCCATGAAATCCAGCATCCAGCCATGGACCCGGTCCAGGCTGGCATAGCCCCCGGTCGAAAAGGCCCGCAGCAGGTTGAGCGTCGCCGCCGACTGGTTATAGGCGCGGATCATCCGCCCCGCGTCGGGTTCGCGCGCCTCCGCCGTGAAGGCGATGTCGTTGACATTGTCGCCGCGATAGCTGGGCAGTTCGACGCCGCCGATCGTCTCCGTATCCGCGGAGCGCGGCTTGGCGAACTGGCCCGCCATGCGGCCGACTTTCACGATCGGCAGCTTGGACGCAAAGGTCAGCACTACCGCCATCTGCAGCAGCACGCGGAAGGTGTCGCGGATATTGTTCGGATGGAACTCCGCAAAGCTCTCCGCGCAATCGCCGCCCTGAAGCAGGAACGCCTCGCCATTCGTCACCCTGGCGAGTTCGGCCTTCAGGCTGCGCGCTTCGCCGGCAAAGACGAGCGGGGGAAACTGGCTGAGCTGAGCCTCCACGGCGGCAAGCGCCTGGGCGTCACGATAGACGGGCATCTGGATGCCCTTTTGGCTGCGCCAGCTTTCCGGCGTCCACTTCGCCGCCACGTCGAGTCTCCCAAAGATCGTAAAATAGGGGCCGCACCTACGCGCAACCAGTGGCTAACGCAAGTTTATAGCGGCGGCGTGCGGGGGCACGTTATTTCTGGCAAGGATAATGTTCGTTGAGCGCCACGCTGACCAGGACGGAGGCAGGCGCCTGCCGCTGGTCGGGATAGCGGGTCAGATAGGTGAGGACGATGCGCTTCACTTCCTCCGCGTTCATCTGGGCGGGCCAGCAATTGGGCTTGGCCCGGCCGATGAACACATCCTTCTTGATGCCGTCCACCGCGCCGACGATATAGGCGGTGCAGGCCAGGGCATATTCCGGCGCCTTGTTGCGGCATTTGGCGAGCAGGGTCGTTCCCGTCTCGAACATATAGCTTTGCGCAGGCGCAGCGACGGTCGGTATCGTCATGGCGCCAATTCCCATGAACGCTGCGGTTGCGGCTTTTAGCATGCGCGGAATATGCCCGCTTGCCTGACATATGTACAAACGGGCCGGCTGATCCGCCGCACGGTCCGGCTCAGCCGCCGGAACCTTATGCCGTGTTGAGGGTGAGGCGCCAGTCCCAGCGAAGCGGATCGCCGTCCATCACCTCGACCCCCCGGTCGATCAAGGCGTCGCGTATCTCGTCAGACAGGGCGAAGTCCTTTTCGGCGCGCGCCTGCTGGCGACGGTCCAGTTCGGCTTCGATCTCTTCGGGCGCGATCGCCGCGTCCCCGGGCCGGATGCGCAGGTCTGCGCGGCCGATGGTCAGCAGGTTGAGGCCCAGCGCCTGGTCGAAGGCCGCGAGCAGGCAGAGCTTCTCGTCCACCGGCACCTTCTTGATGGCGATGGTCTCCTCCAGAAGCGGCAGCGCGCGGGGCGTCATCAGGTCGTCGCTGATCGCCGCGTCGAACTGTTCGAGCAAGGGCGCGAGCTTGGGGTGGAGATTGGCGCGCAGCCAGTCCAGCCGCAGCGACTGCCATGTCACGCCCTCGGCCCGCGCCTTCAGGTTTTCGACACCCATGACGAGGCGTTTCAGGCGGGTGAGCGCTGCGCCGACGCTGTCCGCGCTGAACTCCAACTCGCTGCGATAATGCGCGCCCAGGCACAGCAGGCGGTAGGCAAGCGGATGCACGCCCGCGTCGATCAGCGAGAAGAGAGTGGTGAAGCCGCCCTTGGACTTGCTCATCTTTCCCTGCCGGTCGACGAGGAAATTATTGTGCATCCACCATTTCGCGCCGGTGAAGCCTGCGGTCGCCGCGCCCGCTTCGCTGCAGCAGCCATGGAATGCCTGATTCTGCGCGATTTCATTGGGATGGTGGATTTCGCGATGGTCGATGCCGCCGGTGTGGATGTCGAACGGATGGCCAAGCCGCGCCTCGCTCATCACCGAACATTCGAGGTGCCAGCCCGGCGCACCCTTGCCCCAGGGTGAGTCCCATTCCATCTGGCGCTGTTCGCCGGGCGGGGACTTGCGCCAGATCGCAAAGTCGCTGGGGTTGCGCTTGCCCGCGACGGGATCGATGCGGGCATGGGCGGCATCGTCGCGCCCCCCGGCCAGCGCGCCATAATCAGGCACGGTGCTGCTGTCGAAATAGAGACCCGTTTCCAGTTCGTAGCAATGGGCCGGCGCGATCTTCTCCGCAAAGGCGATCATCTGCGGGACATAGTCGGTGGCGACCGTCCATTCGCTGGGCGGGATGATGTTGAGGTCGGCGATGTTCTGCTTGAAAGCCTCGGTATAATGCGCCGCTATGTCCCAGATGCTCTTGGCCTGGGCACGGGCGGCGGCTTCCATCTTGTCGTCGCCGGCATCCGCGTCCGACGTCAGATGACCGACATCGGTGATGTTGATGATATGGGTGACGGTGAGCCCCTTCCACAGCAAGGTGCGGCGCAGCGTGTCGGTAAAGACATAGGCGCGCAGGTTGCCGAGATGGGCGTAATTATAGACCGTCGGGCCGCAGCTATAGACGCGGGCGTGGTTCGGCTCGATCGGGGCGAAGGCCTCCACCGTGCGCGTCAGGCTGTTGAACAGGCGCAGAGGCGCATCGGCATGCTGCTGGGCGGGTGTGAACTGGTCGCTCATGGGCGCAGCCATGCGGCGATCGGGCCGAAGCGTCAACCGGCCTTGGCATTTGTAATAAATTGTTGCTGGCGGACCGACGCTCTGCGCCATCCCTTGCAATGGCGCGTTGCCCCACCGATATTGCTTGTGCGGGCCGGGCCCCTCTGGCGGTTGGATGTGACATCCAGCCGCGATGTCGGACCGCATCGAGTGTGCTCGGTGCAGGTTCGTGTGCGTTTGCCCCCCTCTGACGTAGCACGAAGACCGCGCCGGGCCACTCGATCCGTCAAGACTGTTTTTGGATGGAGTGATAACGCCGTGAACAATCCCGTTCGTATGCCGGGCTATGGTGCGAGCCAGACGGCGCAGACCGACGCCGGGCTGCGCGCGCACATGCTGGGCGTTTTCCGCAACATGGGCATCGGCCTGGTAATCACCGGGCTGGTCGCCGCTTTCATCGGCAATACGCCGGCGCTGGCCGCCGCGATCTTCGGCACGCCGCTCAAATGGGTGGCGATCTTCGCGCCGCTGGCCTTCGTGTTCTTCTTCAGCTTCCGCATCGAAAAGATGACGACGGCGGGCGCGCGCATGGCCTTCTACGCCTTTTCGGCGGTGATGGGCGTGTCGCTGGCCAGCATTTTCCTGGTCTTCACCGGCGGGTCGATCGCGCAGGCCTTCTTCTCCGCCGCCGTGATGTTCCTGGCGATGGCGCTGTGGGGCTATACGACCGGGCGCGACCTGTCGAAATTCGGGTCGTTCCTGATCATGGGCCTGATCGGCATATTGGTAGCGAGCCTCATCAATATCTTCATCGGCTCGTCGGCTATGGCGATGGTCATCTCGATCATCGGCGTGGTGGTCTTCACTGGCCTGACCGCCTGGGACGTGCAGCGCATCAAGTCGGAATATTTCGCCTATGCCGGCCATGAAGTCGCGCAGAAGATGCAGGTGATGGGCGCGCTGTCGCTCTACCTGAACTTCGTCAACCTGTTCCAGATGCTGCTCAGCCTGACCGGCGAGCGGGAGTAACCCGGATGCGGGATCAGGCCGCGGTGTCGGCCATGCTCTGCCCGGTCTGTCATGTGGGGCTCTCCATGACGGACCGGCAGGGCGTGGAGATCGACTATTGCCCGCAATGTCGGGGCGTCTGGCTCGACCGCGGTGAACTGGACAAGATCATCGAACGGTCGGCGGGCGGGGTTCCGGCTCCACAGCCGAGCTATCGGCCGGACCGCGACCATCGCGACGACGGGCGATATTATCAGAAGAAGCGGAAGAAGAGCTTTCTCGAAGAGCTGTTCGACTGACGATAAGCGGCCCCGGTGCGGGCCGCTTTTTTTCGGCTTCTTCATAGGTGCTTTCACGGAATGGCGATAAGAGGGGCGGATATGGTCCCATCGGGAGGGATCGCCTTGTTCGAGTGAGTTGCATGCCGGGTATCGAAGGAAAAGAATTTCAGCAGGTTACGCCAGTCATATTGGCCGGTGGATCGGGGACGCGGTTGTGGCCCCTGTCGCGCAAATCCTATCCCAAGCAGTTCGTGCCGCTGCTGGGCGAGGAGACGCTGTTCCGCTCCGTGGTGCGGCGGCTGTCGGGTGCGGGCGAGGGTTTCGCCTTTGGCCGCCCTGTCGTCCTGACCAACGCGGCGTTCCGCTTCATCGTGGCCGAACAACTGGCGCAGGAGGGCGCCGATCCGCGGGCCATCATGATCGAGCCTTCGGTGCGCAACACGGCGCCCGCCATATTGGCGGCGGCCCTGCATTTGATGGCGGACGATCCGCAGGCGGTGATGCTGGTCGCGCCATCGGACCATGTGGTGCCCGATGCAGAGGCCTTCCGTGCGGCGGTGAGCCAAGGCTTGGCGGCGGCGCATGCCGGCGATCTGGTGACTTTCGGCATTCAGCCGACACGGCCGGAAACCGGCTATGGCTATTTGCAGGTCGTCGCCCGGCCGGATGGATCGGGCGAACCGATCAAGCTGGCGCGCTTTGTCGAAAAGCCCGATGCGGTTCGTGCGGCGGAGATGCTGGCGAGCGGCGATCATCTCTGGAATGCGGGGATTTTCCTGTTTGCGGCGAAGGATCTGGTCGCCGCCTTCGAGGCCCATGCGCCCGACGTGCTGGCGGCGGTGCGGCCGGCGGTCGAGGCGGCGGAAGGCGATCTGGGCTTTTTGCGGCTGGCGGCGCAAGCATGGGACAGCGCGCCGGACATTTCCATCGATTATGCCGTCATGGAGCGGGCCGACAATCTGTCGGTCGTGCCCTATGGCTCTGGCTGGTCCGACCTGGGCGGCTGGGATGCGGTGTGGAGCCATGCCGGTCCGGATACGGCCGGAGTGACGGTGAGCGGCGGGGCGACGGCGATCGATTGCAGCGATACGCTGCTGCGGTCCGACAGTGAAGGCATGGAACTGGTCGGCATCGGGCTCAGCAACATCATTGCGGTGGCGATGAACGACGCGGTGCTGATCGCGGACAAGGCGCGCTCGCAGGATGTGAAGCTGGCCGTCGAGGCGCTCAAGAATAAGGGCGCCGCGCAGGCGGAAAGTTTCCCCAAGGATCACCGGCCATGGGGTTGGGTGGAGGGCCTGCTGGCGGGCGAGCGCTTCCAGGTGAAGCGGATCGTCGTGCAGCCGGGGCAGTCATTGAGCCTGCAGAGCCATTTCCATCGGTCGGAACATTGGATCGTCGTCGAAGGGACGGCCAAGGTCACGGTGAATGAAGAGGTGACGCTGCTGACGGAAAACCAGTCGCTTTATGTCCCGGCGGGGGCGAAGCATCGGGTCGAGAATCCGGGGAAGATTCCCGTCGTGTTCATCGAAGTGCAGACGGGAACCTATCTGGGGGAAGACGACATCGTTCGGTATGAGGACCGGTACGCGCGGGGGTGAATTCCCGGCGCGCCGCGCCTTCAAGGATTAGAGCCAATCGACATTCAGAAGATGACGAGCCGAAAATGGTGGTTTTCCGTGACCCGGCGCGCAGCCTACTCAAAGTAGGTGAGCACCGGAAGCACGGAAAAGCGTCATTTGCAGGCCGTCGGGGCTGAATGTCGATTGGCTCTAGTGCGCCGCGCCCCAGCTTGGGCCGTGGCCGATTTCGACGCCCAGCGGCACGCTCAGCTTCACGATCGGTTCGGCGGCGCCTTCCATGACGCGGCGGATGACGGTGCTGGCCTGTTCCACATCGCCTTCCGGCAGTTCGAAGACAAGTTCGTCGTGCACTTGCAGCAGCATCTTGACCTGATGCAGCCCTTCCGCCGCGAGCGCCGGGCCCATGCGGGCCATGGCGCGCTTGATGATGTCGGCGCTGGTGCCCTGTATAGGTGCGTTGATCGCGGCTCGTTCGGCGCCTTGTCGTTCATGCTGGATCGACGCCTTGATGCGCGGGAACCATGTCTTCCGGCCGAACAGCGTTTCCGTATAGCCCCTTGAGCGCGCCTTTTCGATCGTGTCGGTGATGTAGAGGCTGATGCCGGGGAAGCGTTCATAATAGCGGCTGATCATGTCCTGCGCTTCGTCGGCGCTGATCTCCAGCCGTCCGGCGAGGCCCCAGCGGCTGATGCCGTACAGGATGGCGAAATTGATCGTCTTGGCCCGGCCGCGCGTGTCGCGGTTGACCTCCCCGAAGAGTTGCTGGGCAGTGGCGGCGTGGATGTCCTCGCCGTTCGCGAACGCCTCCTTCAGCGCGGGCACGTCCGCCATGTGCGCGGCGAGGCGCAGTTCGATCTGGCTATAGTCCGCCGCCAGGATGACATTGCCCGGCTCCGCGACGAAGGCGTGGCGGATTTGCCGGCCGACTTCAGTGCGGATCGGGATGTTCTGGAGATTGGGGTCGGTCGAGGACAGGCGGCCGGTCTGTGCGCCGGACAGGCTGTAGCTGGTATGGACGCGGCTGGTGTCCCTGTTGATCTGGGCCTGAAGCGCGTCGGTATAGGTCGACTTGAGCTTGGAAAGCTGCCGCCAGTCGAGCACCTTGCCCGCGATTTCCGCGCCCTGGGCCTTGAGCTGCTCCAGGATGGTGACGTCGGTCGAATAGGCGCCGGACTTGCCCTTCTTTCCGCCCTTGTAGCCCATTTTGTCGAACAGGATCGCGCCAAGCTGTTGCGTGGAGCCGATGGCGAAGGGTTGGCCGGCGAGGCCGTGGATTTCGCCTTCCAGCTTGGCGATCTCGGCAGTGAACTCGGCGGAGAGGCGGGAGAGCGCCTCGCGGTCGACCTTGATGCCTTCATGCTCCATCTTCGCGATCACCGCGACGAGCGGGCGGTCGACCAGTTCATAAACGCGGGTCGCGCCTTCATTCGCGACGCGGCTCTTGAACAGCTTCCACAGGCGCAGCGTGACGTCGGCATCCTCGGCGGCATATTCGGTCGCCTTGTCGAGGGGGACTTCCGCGAAGCTGATCTGGCTCTTGCCGGTGCCGCAGACATCCTTGAAGCTGATGCATATATGATTGAGGTGCACCTTCGCCGCCTCATCCATGCCGTGGCCTGCGAGGCTCTGGCCCGCGTCGAGGTCGAAGCTCATGACGATGGTGTCGTCATAGGGGAAGATCTCTATGCCATGGCGGCGCAGGACCGTGATGTCATATTTGAGGTTCTGGCCGATCTTGAGGACGCTGTCATCCTCCAGCAGCGGCTTGAGTTTCGCGAGGACGAGGGCGAGGGGAAGCTGGTCGGGCTTTTCCGCGAACATGTCCTTGCCGCCATGGCCGACCGGGATATAGCAGGCGGCGTTGGGGCCGACGGCGAGGCTGACGCCGACCAGCGCGCAGGACACGCAGTCGAGCATGTCCGTCTCCGTATCGACGGCGACCAGCCCCTCGGCATGGGCGGCGGCGATCCAGCGGTCGAGCGCGTCCTCCGTCACCACCGTTTCGTAGAGGCTGCGGTCGATCGGCGGTTCCTCCTCCAGCACCGGGGCGGCGGGAGCGGCGAGTTCGGTGACGGCGGCGGCGGCGGTCGCGACCGCCACGGCCGCGGCGGGCGCGCCGGCGCGGGCGAGCAGCGACTTGAAGCCGTGATGTTCGAGGAAGGCCTGCAGCGGCTCCAGCGGAATGCCCTTCAGCGTCAGGTCGTCGAGCGGCTCGGGCAGGTCCATGGCGTCATGCAGCGCGACGAGCCGGCGCGACAGGCGGGCCATGTCGGCATGTTCGATGAGATTTTCCTGCATCTTCGATTTCTTCATCGAAGGGGCAGCTTCGAGCGCGGCTTCCAGGCTGCCATATTCGGTGATCAGCTTGGCGGCGGTCTTGGGGCCGATGCCTGGGATGCCGGGGACATTGTCGACGCTGTCGCCCATCAGGGCGAGCACGTCGCCAAGCTGTTCCGGCTGGACGCCGAATTTCGCCATGACATAGTCGGCGCCGCGCCGCTCATTCTTCATCGTGTCGTACATGTCGACGCCGGGCTGGATCAGCTGCATCAGGTCCTTGTCGGAGCTGACGATGGTGACGTGCCAGCCCGCCGCGACGGCAGCTTTCGTGTAGCTGGCGATGATGTCGTCGGCCTCGAACCCCGCTTCCTCGATGCAGGGGAGGGAGAAAGCGCGGGTGGCGTCGCGGATCATCGGGAATTGCGGGACCAGATCCTCCGGCGGCGGCGGGCGGTTCGCCTTGTAGGCGTCGTACATGTCGTTGCGGAAGGTGTGGCTGCCCTTGTCCAGCACCACGGCGAGATGGGTGGGGCCTTCCGCCTTGCCCAGTTCGTCGGCCAGCTTCCAGAGCATGGTGGTATAGCCATAGACCGCGCCGACGGGCTGGCCATGCCTGTTGGTGAGCGGCGGAAGCTGGTGATAGGCGCGGAAGATATAGCCGCTGCCGTCGACGAGATAGAGATGATTCTGGGCCATGGGGGGAGGGGATAGCGGGTTAGGGCGCGCGCCTCCAGTGGGGTTGTCGGTGTAGGAGGCGGGTTCCCGGTTCGGGGCGGGGGTGATGTGTTGGAAAGGGCGGAAATCCGCCATTTTCGGGTCGAAGTTCACAGTGTATGCGCGCGCGTGCCTAAGCGCGCGTGGGCGTGAGAGGGGATGGGTCGGACGTTTCAAAGAGGGTGGTGGGATAAGCGGGTCGGCGCGGAATAGGACAGGTCTGATCGGCCCCTGTTGGAGAAATAGGATGCTTTTGGAGCTTTCTGTGGTTTTCGGGTAACGCCTGATCGAAGGCTGCCACTCAGGCGCTGGAGGTGGGGTTTGGAAACGACCACGAATTGCCATTCTGTTCCAGAAGCGGAATGCCCGAAAGCGGCCGTCAGCTTCACCTTCATGCTAAACCATACTGAATTATTGAGGTGGAACGCCTACTGCGCCCGTGCCAAAGCCGCTTTGAGTGACAGTGCGCCCGAATTTGTCGATGTAGCTCGGTGCAGCCACTCCGGGGTGGTTTCCGTCCGCGCCGCTCAACCGAGCAAACACCAATGCCACGTCGGCCGTATAGCAACGCTTAGGTTTACCCGATCTACAGGCTGACGGGTGAACCGGGGCGTCAACCGGCCGCGCGAACAACGTCACGCTTTCTGCGCCGGAGGAACGGTTTTGCCGACCTACAGCATCATGAATTTCAACATAGCGATGGCCATCTGCCCGTGCCATTTCGGCAGCGCGGTAAATCGCGAAATCTGCTGCGGTCGCTTGGCTATGTCCGCTGACGCCGCCGGTGATTTCCCAGAATCCGTCCTTTGCAATCTTGTCCTTGAAGCCGTGCCCACGCCCGTCCATCGGGCCATAACGACCGCTTTCATCATCGCGCGCATAAGCGCTACAAGGAACACTCATGGCAAAAACAGCTAAAAGGAGGGCGGCGCGCACATCATTCTCCGACAAGGATGCGCACAGCACCTATATGCCATTTCCTAATGTCCGGTAACGATCAGAGCGGTGCTAATAGCTGCTCGTCTTCTAACCACCCAAGGCAGCCGGGTTGGTTCAATGCTTGCCGGGCTTGTTCGACGTCCCCGGTGCTGTCGGGTTGATCAACTGCGCGCCTGCGGGGAGGCTGGTGCCGCCCATGTCGAGCTTGCGCGCTTCGGTCCGGGCCATGGTCATGGGGTTGTCGCGTTCCTTGATCGCGGCCCTGGTTTCGGCGTCGGGCTGTTCGTCCGCATCGCCGTCGTTCGCGCCGCGGCTCCAGCCCAGGATGATCGACATGCGCCGGTTGCGCGGGTCGTAGACGTCGCCCTTCGCGAAGGGTTCGCGGTCGGCCACGCCCTCGATCCGGGCGAAGCGGTCGTTGCCGATGCCGCTGGCGGCGAGCGCCTTGCGCGTCGCTTCGGCGCGGGCGGAGGAGAGCATCCAGTTGTTCATCGTCTGGCCCGCGCTGTATGGCAGGCCGTCGGTGTGTCCGCGCACGATCAGCGGATTGGGCATGGTCCGGATCGTTGCCGCGACCTCGTTCACCAGTTCCCGCGCCTGCGGCAGCAGGCGGTCGGTGCCCATGGCGAACATCGCGAAGTCCGCTTCGTCTATCAGGTCGATGCGCAGCCCTTCGCGCGTTTCGGTGAAGCGGATGTTCTTCAGCAGCTTGCGGATGCCCTGGCGGCGGGCCATGCGCGCCTCCAGTTCCTTCCTGATCGATTCGAACTTCACCCGGTCGGCGGCCTTGGTGGCCTTGCCGCCCTGGTCCTTCGTGCCCGATGCGTCGCGCGGGATGGTGATGGCGAGATTGCCCTGACCGCCCGTGGTCGGATAATTTTCCTTCGCCGTCATGCTGTCGCCGCCGAACATGCCGTTCGACCCGGCCGAACCTTCCTTGAGCTGCACCAGGGTCGGCGTGAAATAGTCGGCCAGCCCCTTGCGCTGCTTTTCCGTGGTCGCGCCCAGCAGCCACATCAGCAGGAAGAAGGCCATCATCGCCGTCACGAAGTCGGCATAGGCGACCTTCCACGCGCCGCCATGATGGCCGCCATGACCGTCGACGATGATCTTCTTGACGATGATCGGTCTGGGTTCGGGCTCGTTCGCGCCGCGCTTCTTCTCGGCCATGGCTTATTTGCCCCGCATGCCGTCGAACACTTCGGCGAAGGCCGGCTGGTTCGCATGGGTCAGGCTGGAGCGCGCGGCCTCGATCACCAGCGGCTGCGGATGGCCGTGCAGGGAGGCGACGATGATCTGCTTGACGACATGGTACATGGACCCGTCCGCCTCGATCACGGCGCGGCAGCGATTGGCGAAAGGGTTGACCATGCCATAGGCGAGCAGAACGCCCAGGAAGGTGCCGACCAGCGCCGAACCGATCATGCCGCCCAGGATCGCCGGGGGCTGGTCGATCGAGCCCATGGTCTTCACCACGCCCAGCACCGCCGCGACGATGCCGAGGGCAGGCAATGCGTCCGCCAGCCCCTGGAGGTTGTCCGCAGGACGCAGCGCTTCATGATGATGGGTCTTGAGCGCATTATCCATGACTTCCTCGACCGCATGGGGATCGAGCGTGCCGGAGGAGACGACCACCAGACGCAGCGTGTCGCTGATCAGGTGGATCAGCGTCTTGTCGCCCATCAGGCGCGGATATTCGGAAAAGATGGTCGAGCTGGCCGGGTCCTCGATATGCGGTTCCAGCGCCACCGGCCCTTCGACGCGCAGCGTCTTCATCAGCTTGGAGACGAGGAAGATGCAGTCGAGAAAGTCCTGCTTCTTGTATTTCGGGCCCTTGAACACCTTGCCCAGGCCGCCGCCCAGCGCCTTCAGGTCCGAGCCCGAATTGCCGATGATCAGCGCGCCGACGGCCGCGCCGCCGATGATGATCATTTCGTGTGGAAGCGCGTGCAGAACCGGGCCGATGTCGCCGCCTGTAAAGATGAAGCCGCCGAACACCATGGCGAGCAGCACGACCAGGCCGATGATTGCGAACATGATTATCCCCGAAATTCTGCCCGAAGGCGCCGTCTTGATCGAAGCATCGCATGAAAGACGCTCTCGATTGGTTAATACGGCTTGGCGATGCCGTGGTTTAGGGCGCGACCGAAAAATCGATGGCGATGTTTCCGGGCGAAAGATCCTTCTGTTTCGGAAGGTTCGTCCAAGCCATGGCGTGTTCCTGCCCGGGCAGGAACATGATGACCATGGGATCGCTTCAGGCGCCTATTTGATCAGGTCGAACAGGGTCTGCTGGTTGATCCGGGCGAAGGCGGACTGCGCCGCCTCAAGCTGGAGCAGCTTGGCCGATACCGAGGAGATCACATCCTGCAGGTCGGTCGATTCCAGGCCTGCGCGCCGTTCCTTGAGGTCGAGGTCGACATTGGTGAGGCGCGTGCCGATCACGTCCAGCCGGTCGCTGCGCACGCCCTGCTTGGTCTGTTCCAGGACGATGTGGTTCTGGGCCGCCTTGATCGCGTCGAGCCCGGCCGCGACGTCGCTGTCGGTCCCGCTTTGCAGCGCGGCGATGCTCTGGCCCAATATGGCGTCGAGCGTCATCGGCGTGCCGTTGACGTCGATCCCTTCGGACACTTCCTGCCGCGTGCCGACCACCGCGAGGTTGAGGCCGCGGCTGACCGGGACCAGCACGCTCTGCCCATCGTCGAAGGCGGGTACGCCGCTGTAATCCTTCTGGTTCAACAGCGAATCGATGGTCGACCGGATCGTCGTCATTTCCTGGACGATGGCCGTCTTGTCGGTCGTGCTGAGCGATCCGTTGCGGGCGCGCGTCATCAATTCCTGCGCGCGCGTCAGCAGGGAGTTCATCTCGCCCAGATTGGCCTCTGCCGTGTTGGCGCGGGCCGTGCCGGTGCTGATATTCGACTGCCAGGCGGCCTGTTGCGCCTGCGCCCGGCCGATGTCCGACACCTGCACCCAGGCGAGCGCGTCGTCCGACGGCTTGTTCAGCGTCTGGCCGGTCGAGATGGCGGTCTGGCCATCGACGATGTCCTGCGACAATTTCTGCTGACGGCGAATCTCGGCCAGAAGGATCTTGTTGGTGATGCCGACCATGGTCCCGTTGCTCCCGTTCAGATGATCTGCAGAATGGCGTCGACGGTTTCCTTCGCGACCTGAAGGATCTTGGCGCTGCCCGAATAGGCCTGCTGGATGCGCAGCAGTTCGGCCGCCTCCATGTCGAGGTCGACGCCGCTTACCGCTTCGCGGGCGGCCACGGCCTGATCGCTGCGGTTCTGCGCCGTGGTCTGCTCCGCCTTGGTGGAGGAAAGCAGGTTGGCGTGGGTGGCGATCAGGTTGGTCCAGCCCTGTTCGACGCTGCCATTGCCGCGCAGCACGGTCGATACGGTCAGCAGATTGCCGTTGGGCGTGCCGTCGGCGGCCTTGGTCGCAAGCTGCGCCGGGTCGGTGATGAGGGCGGCGACGGTCGCAGCCGTCGTTCCGGACAGCAGCGGCGCGCCCGCCGCGCCCGGACTGCCGTTGGTCAGCCCCTGCGCATGCCAGTTGTTCATATTGGCGACGAACTGCTGCGCCAGCGTGTCGAGGCTGGTGCGGCGCTGCGACACCGTGCCGGCGGCGGAGAACAGCCCGCCCAGCGTGCCGCTCGTCGGCGCGGCCAGGGCGGCGCCGCCGCCGGTCGCAAGCGCCAGCGTGCCGTTGGTGTTGACGGTGAGGGCCAGCGGTGTGGCGCTGCTCCCCTGCACCAGCGTCTGGCCGTTCAGCGTCACCTGCGCCTGGTCATGCGTGCCGAAGCCGATGTCGATGTTGAGATTGGTGGACAGCGTGCCCAATGCCGCGTCGCGGCTGTCGAGCAGTTGCGCATAGGCCGATGTGCCCGGCTGCGCGCGCAGCAGGCTGTTGTTGATGTCCGCGAGGGCGGAGAGGGCCTGGTTGATCGTCGTCACCGAAGCCTGCGCCTCGGTCGCGATGCCGCTGGACACCTGCACCAGGTCGGCCGAGGTCTGGTTGAAGGCCTGGGCGACGCGGCTGATGCTGTCCAGCGTCGTCACCCGCAGGGAGTTGTCGGTGGGGCTGGCGGCCAGCTTGTCCATGTTCTGGAACATGCCGGTCATGAGCTGGCCGATGCCGGTTTCCGTGTCGTTGAGCGCCGTTTCCGAATCGGTCAGCCAGCGCATCCGCGCGACCGCGCTGCCAAGCTGCATGTTGGTGTAGCGCACCGTCGCGTCGAGATAGGGATCGGTCGCGCGGTTGACGCTCTTGACCTCCGTCCCGCCGAAATTGGCGCGGGAGATGTAGACGGCCATGGTGGCGGTGGACGAACCGGATTCGATGGTCGTCACCGAACGGCGGGAATAGCCCTCCGTGCTGGCATTGGCGATATTCTCGGAAATCGCGGCCATGGCGGTCCGATAGGCCTTGGTGCCCGACGCGCCGATGATGAAGAGGTCGCTCATTCGGCCTTATCCGCGGCATTTGGGCCGGCAGGCGCGACGGCTTTGGCGCCGAACTGGCGCATCAGCATCTCCGCTATGCCCAGCGTGCCGTGGCTCGCCATGCTGTCGGCGGTGCGGGCGTCGGCCATGTCGCGGAACTGGTCGGTGGCGCTGGAATCGCTGATGCCCTCCGCCAGGCTGGCCGAGCGCATCGCGCCCATCATCTGGCGCAGGAAGATCGCCTCGAACTGCTGCGCCGCCTTTTGCAGCGCGGCCCTGTCCTGCGTTCCGCCCGCCGGGGCCGTCGTTCCCGAAGTCGCACCAATCCGCATCACAACACCACCAGTTCAGCCTTGAGCGCGCCTGCCTGCTTGAGCGCTTCGAGGATCGCGACCATGTCCGCGGGGGAGGCGCCGATGGCGTTCACCGCTTTGACTATATCGGCCAGAGAGGCTCCACCTTTAAAATTAATCATCGGTTTCTTTTCCTGATCGATCGAAATCGAACTGGATTGCTCCACCGCCGTCTGCCCTTGCGAGAAGGGAGCGGGCTGGACGATGCGGGGGGATTCGTTGACGCTGACGGTGATTTTCCCGTGCGCGATGGCGGCGGGATGGATCTTCACCGCGCCGTTGATGACGACGGTGCCGGTGCGGGCGTTGACGATCACCTTGGCCGGGGCGTCGGCGGGCGAAATCTCGATATTCTCGATCATGCCCATCATCATGATGCGGTCGGTGGCGCCCGGCGCGGCGTCGATGGTGATCGACACGGCGTCCACGGCCTTGGCGCGATGGTCGCCATAGGTGCGGTTGATGCCGTCCGCCACCCTGAGGGCCGTGGTGAGGTCGGCTTCGGACAGGTTGAAGGTCAGCGTCGGAGCGGTGTCGAAGCCGGTCGCGACCGCGCGCTCCACCGTCGCGCCGCCCGGGATGCGGCCGGCGGAAGGAATGTTGACCGACACCTGGCTGCCGTCCGCGCCGGACACGCCCAGGCCGCCGACGGCGAGATTGCCCTGCGCCATGCCGTAAATTTCGTTATCCGCGCCGCGCAGCGGGGTCATGATCAGCGTGCCGCCGCGCAGCGACTTCGCCTTGCCCAGTGCGGAGACGGTGACGTCGAGGCGCTGGCCGGGCTTGGCGAAGGCGGGCAGGTCCGCCGTCACCAGCACCGCCGCCGCATTTTTGAGAGCCGGGTTGATGCCCTGCGGCAGCGTCAGGCCGAAGCGCGAGACGACGCCCTTCATGCCCTGCGTCGCATAGTCCAGGCTGTCGTCGCCCGTGCCCGCCAGGCCGACGACGATGCCGTAGCCGGTGAGCTGGTTGGGGCGCACGCCCTGGAAATTGCCGAGGTCCTTGATCCGCTCCGCATGGGCCGGGGCTGCGATCAGGGTGAGGGCGGTGAGAAGGGCGAGTATTACGCGACGCGCTAAACGCTTGCCCAACCACACGCCGTCATTCCCGCGAAGGCGGGAATCCATCTCCCGACGTTGCACCAGACGCGAGGTCCGGAGATGGATTCCCGCCTGCGCGGGAATGACGAAGTTGGGGAGGCGGGCGAAGGACGTCATGGCGTGCATGTCCATCAGAAGGGGCTGATCATGGAGAAGAAGCGCTGCAGCCAGCCCTGGCGGCTGGCGCGGGCGATTTCCCCCTTGCCGGTGTAGATGATCTTCGCGTCGGCCACGCGGGTCGAGGCGATGCGGTTGTCCGGGCCGATGTCGGCCTGGCGGACGAGGCCGCTGATCTGGATATATTCGTCGCCGCGGTTGAGCGTCAGCGCCTTTTCGCCCTTCACCAGCATCGTGCCGTTGGGATAGGTCGCCGCGATGGTCACGGTGATTTCGCCGTTGAGCGCATTGGACTGGGTGGCGGCGCCCTTGCCGGTGAAGCTGTTGCTGCCGCTGGAGCCGATGTCGCTGGCGGAGAAGATCTTGGACAGCGGGCCGGTGCTGGGCGGGGTCAGGGCGATGCTGCCGTCGCGGCTGGTGTCGGCGCTGTTGCTCTTGGTCGCCTGGGTCCGTTCGACCAGCACGATGGTGATGATGTCGCCCACGCCGGTCGCCCGCGCCCCGCTGGTGAGCGGGGTATAGCCCATCGACGCCTGGAAGATCGAACCGTTGGCGGCCGGGGCGGCAGGGGCGGCAACGACCGTGGGGGCATAAAATTGCCGTTCGGCATCGCGCTTCTTGCCGGCCATGGCCGGGGAGGCGGCGAGGGCGGTTCCGAAGAGGAAGAAAATGGCCGTTCTGCGCATCATCCGGCTCACAACTGCTGGTTGACGTACTGGAGCATTTCGTCGGTCGCCTTGATCATCTTGGAATTGACCTCATAGGCGCGCTGGGTCTCGATCATGTCGACCAGTTCCTCGACCACGTTGACGTTCGAGGTTTCGAGATAGCCGGAGCGGACGACGCCGCGCCCGTCCAGCCCCGCGACGCCGACCTGCGGCGTGCCGCTGGCGGCGCTTTCCTTCAGCAGATTGCCGCCGACCGCCTGAAGGCCGCCCGGGTTCATGAAGCTCGCCAGTTCGATCTGGCCGAGCTGGGTCGGTTCGGCCTGCCCCTGAAGCGTGGCGGAGACGGTGCCGTCATTGCCGATGGTGACGCTGGTGGCGCCTTCCGGAACCGTGATCTGCGGGATCAGCGGCAGCCCTTCGCTGGTGACGACGACGCCTTCCGCCGTGGTCGTGAAATTGCCGGCGCGGGTATAGGCGATGGAGCCGTCCGGCTGCTGCACCTGGAAATAGCCCGAACCCTCTATCGCCATGTCCAGCGTGTTGCCGGTCTGGTTGAGCGTGCCCTGGCTGTTGATCTTGGCCGTGCCCTGCATCGCGACGCCCGAGCCGAGGTTGAGGCCGGTGGCGAACTTGTTCTCGCTGTCGCTGTTCGCGCCCGCGGCCACGATCTGCTGATAGGCCAGCGTTTCGAAATCGGCGCGATCGCGCTTGAAGCCGGTGGTGTTGACGTTCGCCAGGTTGTTGGCGATCACGCGCATCTTCGTGTTCTGCGCGTCAAGGCCGGTGCGGGCGACATGAAGGGCTGCGTTGGTCATGGCTCAAAATCTCCGTAGGGCCGTCAGGCTTGCCTGTCGAAAAGCAAGAGCCGTGCCAAATTAACCATCAGTCCAGGCGCATCAGCGATGCGCCGCCATCGTCGAGCTGCTTGGCGGTGTCGATCATCTTGACCTGGGTTTCCCAGGCGCGGCTCGCCTCGATCATCTGCACCAGCGCTGAGGTGGCGTTGACGTTCGACCCTTCCAGCGATCCGCCGGTCACGCTGGCGAGCGGATCGTCGGGCAGCGCGCCGCCATTGGCTTCGCGGAACAGCCCGTCCGTGCCCTTGGCGATGCTGGAGCCGACCGGGCTGACCAGCTTCAGCTTGTCCACCTGTTGCGGATTGGCGGGGTCGCCGCCCTGCGGCACGCCCCAGATGCTGCCGTCTTTCGCGATGGAGATGCTGTCCATCTGCGGCAGGGTGATGGGGCCGCCTTCGCCCAGCACGGGCAGGCCGTCGCCGGTGGTCAGCAGGCCGCTGTCGCTGACCTTCAGGTCGCCGCGGCGCGTATAGGCTTCGCTGCCGTCCGCGGCCTGAACGGCGAGCATCGCATCGCCGTTCATGGCCACGTCCAGCGGATTGCCGGTTTCGGTGACCGCGCCTTGCGCCATGTCGGCGGCGATCACCTGTTCGGACGCCTGCGCCCGCGTGTCGAAGGTGCTGCCCTTGATCCAGCGCGTCTCGGCATTGGCGATTTCCGCGCGGAAGCCGGTGGTGTTGACGTTCGCCAGATTGTTGGAGATCGCCGCCTGCCGCGCCATCGCGCCGCGCATCGCGGTGAGTGCCGTGTTGACGAGCCGGTCCATGGGGGTGTCCTGTTGTTGACTGCGGGCGCTGATTTATTTCCGTCACCCCCGCGGAGGCGGGGATCCATCTTCCAGCGTTGCCGCTTTGTGCGAGGTCGGGAGATGGGTTCCCGCTTTCGCGGGAATGACGGTTCAATTCATGCGGAAGCTTAGGTCCGCATGTTGACGATGGTGGTCGACAGCGTGTTCGCCGCCTCGATCGCCTTCGAGTTCGCCTGGAAATTGCGCTGGGCGGAGATGAGGTTCACCAGTTCCTCGGTGATGTCGACATTGGAGCGTTCCAGCGCGCCGGAGCGGACCGAGCCGAACAGGCCGCTATTGCCGGTGCCCAGCATCGGCGTGCCGCTCGCGTTGGTCGCGGTCCAATGGGCGTCGCCGCTCTGGCGCAGCCCTTCCTGGCTGTTGAACGCGGCGATGGCGGTTGCGCCCAGATAGACGGTGGAACCGTCGGCATAAACGCCGGTGATCTTGCCTTCTTCCGACACGCCCACGCTGGTGAGCTGGTTGCCGGTGCCGCCGTCGGGCCAGTTGGTCGGAATCTTGAGGTCGGTCAGCGATGTCGGGGTCAGGGTGCCCGTCACCGTCGGCGCGCCGGTGGTGGGATCGAGCGGGATCACCTGAAGCCGGGCGCCGGTGGTGTCGACGACATAGCGGTCCTCCTCCACCGAGAAGGCGCCGTTGCGGGTATAGCCCACCTGATTGTCGGCGCTGCGCTTCACCGTGAAGAAGCCTTCGCCGGTGATGGCGAGGTCCAGCGTCTTGTCGGTGGTCTCGATCGTGCCCTGGGTGAACTGCTGGCTGATGCCCTGGGCGCGCACGCCCTGGCCGGCGACCTGCGTCGTGGTCTGCATCGGCGCGGCGGCGAAGATGTCGCCGAACACGGCCTTGCTCTTCTTGAAGGCGGTCGAATTGACGTTGGCGACATTGTTCGCCGTGGTCGACAGGTCGGTCTGGGCGGCCTTCAGGCCGGAAAGCGAGATGTAGAAGGACATGGCGTTGCTCCTTGGGTGAAAAGGAAAATCGGTGTGAAAAGGATTGGTCGGTTAGGCGAGCGAGATGGCGTCGGACGGCGAATAGGTGCCGAGCGCGGTGATCAGCTTGGACGAACTGCCGTCGGCGGGTGACTGGACGGCGGCGATGGTGGCCCAGCTCGCGACGCGGCTGGGGCTGGCGCCGTTGACCTTGATCTTCAGCGCGTCGGTGGCGATGGTGTTGCCGGCTTCATCCTTGCCGTCCCAATAGAAATTGATGTCGCCCTTGGGCTGGTCGCCCAGTTCGATCGTCTTGACGACATTGCCGCTGCCGTCGATCAGGTCGACGCTGGCGCCGCTGGTGGCGTCGGCAAAGCTGACCTGGCCCATATATTGGCCGGCTGCATCGGGCGCGGCGATGTTGCTCTGCACCAGCATCGACTTGCCGATCCAGCTTGCCGCGTCGCCAAGGCGCGATCCGGTCAGTTGCGACGCCAGATTCTTCAGCGTCTGGTTCATTTCCGCGATGCCGCTGCTGTTGGTGATGGTGGCCATCTGCGCGACCATCTGGGCGTTATCGACGGGTTCGAACGGGTCCTGCGTCTGCATCTGCGCGGTCAGCAGGCGCAGGAAATCCGCCTGGCCCATTTCCGACTTGCCCGTGCCGACATTGGCATAGGGGTTATAGACGGACAGGCCCGCGCTGTCGGTGGCGGTCGTGGTCGTCATTTGCCGATCCTTATGGTTTCCATCATCAGGGACTTGGCGGTGTTCAGCACCTGCACGTTGTTCTGGTACATGCGGGCGGTCTCGATCATGTCGACCAGCTCCGCGCTGCTATCCACGGCGGCTTCCCAGACATCGCCATTCTTGTCGGCCAGCGGATGGTTGGGATCGTGGCGCTTGGTGGGCTGCGCATTGGTGGTGACGACATTCTGGACCTTGACGGTCGAGACGCCGGGGCTGTCGGTGACGGACTGGAACACCGGCTTGATCGCGCGATAGGCCTCCGCCGCGCTGCCGGTGACATTGCCCGCGTTCGCCATGTTGGATGCGGTGGCGTTGAGCCGCACGAGCTGCGCGCTCATGGCGCGGCCGGCGATGTCGAAGACGTTCAGGGGGCCATGGCCGCTCATGCTCATTCTCCCTTAAGCGCGCGGGTGATGGTGTTGATGCGGCCCTCCAGGAAGGAGAGGGTCGTGCGATATTTGACGGCGTTTTCCGCGAACAAAGTCTGTTCGGTGCTGAGTTCGACGGTGTTGCCGTCGAGGCTGGGTTGCAGCGGCACGCGATAGCCCATCGAATCGTCGACGGCCTGCGACACGTCGGCGGCGGATTTGCCCTGCCGCGTCGTGGCTTCCTTGAGGGCGGACTCGAAATCGATGTCGCGCGCCTTGTATCCGGGCGTCGAAGCGTTCGCGATATTGGACGCGAGCAGGGAAAGGCGCTGCGAGCGAAGCGCCAGCGCCTTTCCATGTATCCCGAACAATCCGTCTTCCAGCGACATTGTCGTCTTTCCGCTTTTTTCCGCCCCGATGGGCCTAAAACTTCCGTCTCCCCCGCCGTTCTGAAGCCTGATGGCGTGAACTGCGGGTGATCCAGCCTGATATTCGCAAGAGCCGTGCCAATTTGCGTGGGTGACGCATCGGCATGGCGGAAAATGGCGGAAATCCGGGGGATTGCGTGAGGATGGCGGCAAGGGCGGCAAAATTTTGCCGGCGGGTGGCAGCGCTTTGCCGCCGGCCGGCCGGGCGTAAGCGGGGACGTGAAGATGATCGGGATCATGGCGCATTTGTTCGACCCCCTGACCTTGCTGGCCATGGTCGCGGGGATCGGGCTGGTGGCGCTGTTCCAGAATGGCGCGCGGGCGCTGGGGCGGGCCTTTGCCGCCCTTGTTCCCCTGCTGCGCGCCGATCCGGCGAAGGACCGGGATGCTGCGCGGGCGGCCATGCTGAAGATCGATCAGGTCGCGCAACTGCGCGGCCTTGCCTGCACGGACCGGGTGAAGACGGCCAATCCCTATCTGACCGAAGCCGCGCGCAAGCTCGCCAATTGCGAGAAGACGGAGCAGTTCGAACTGTGGGCCGCGCAATCGCTGGCGGACCGGGCGCAGCGCCATGGCGCCGCCTGCAAGGTCTGGCTGTCCATCGCGGATGCCGCCCCGGCCCTGGGCATGGCGGGCACGATCATCGGCCTGGTCGGCATGTTCGCCGCGATGGACGATCCGGCGGCGCTGGGCCCCTCCATGGCCCTGGCGCTCCTCACCACCTTCTATGGCGTGGTCATTGCCAATGTCATCGCCGCGCCCGTAGCGACGCGGCTTGCCGACCTGTCGGAACGGGAACTCGCCTGGCAGAAGGAGGTCACTGATCGCATGGCCGCCATCGCGCGGCGGGAAAATGTGCCGATGCGCCGCGCCTCGATCCGCGAGGTGGCATGAATATCTCCGCCCTTGCCGGGGCGCGGCGCGGCCGCTGGGCGATCAGCTTCGCCGACCTGCTGCTGTTGCTGCTCGGCTTTTTCGTCATGCTTCAGGCCAGCGGCCAGCGGCGTGACGCCATGCTGGCGCAGGTGCGGCAGCAATTTGGCGGCCATGCCAGCAGTCCCATGGAAATCCACGCCGCCGAACTGTTCCTGCCCGGTGAGGCGTTGCTGACGCAGCAGGGCCGGAAGCGGCTGAAGATCGTGGCGGATCGCTTTGCGCTGGGGCGCGAGCGGCTGGAGGTCAGCAGCCGCGGCACGGATGCGGGGCATCAGCGCTTCGACGGCTGGGACCTGTCGGCGGCGCGCCTCGGCGCCGTGGCGCGGGCGCTGAAGGCGGAAGGCATTGGCGGCGACCGGCTGGTGCTGCGCGGGCTGGACCAGTTGGATGGCGAGGGCGGCAAGGGGCAGGTGATCCTGATTGTCGCGGGACGTTAGGCGTCGACCGCCCCAAAGGTGCGGCTGTTTTTTCTTGGGGCACGGCTCACCCTCCCCCACCAGCGGCAGCCAGCACATGGCACGAATTTTGCGTGGTTCATGGTTAATCCTGTCCGCTTTCGGAGAGATACCGTGACGAATTTGCCCAAGATCCTGCTTCTGGCGCTGTCCGTTTCAGCGTCCGATCCTGCGCTGGCGCAGCAGAAGTTCGAGAATCTGGATCGGATCGACAGTCTGGTCGCGATGACCGTCGGCGCCAATCTGGGCGAACCGGGCGGGCCGATCGCGCCGGTCGACCGGCGTTTGCGGCTGGCCGCCTGTCCGGCGACGCCCAGCGTGGACGGGCCGGTCTTTGGGGCCGCCATCGTCAAGTGCGATGCGTTGGGCTGGCGAATCCGCGTGCCGTTGGTGGCCGGCGGCGCCGCTGCCGCTTCCGGGCCGGTGGCGCGCTACGCCCCTGCGGCGCGGGCGGCGCCCAGGGAGGCTGCCGTCAAGAAGGGCGACCCGGTGCAATTGATGGCGGGCAATGCGGCCTTCAGCGTCTCGCGCATGATGGTCGCGGACGAGGACGGCGCCGTGGGCGAGACGATCCGCGTGCGGGAAGACAGGAAATCCGCGCCGATATTGGCGCAGGTCGTGGAAATGGGAATTGTTCGTGTTCCGGGATTTAACAATTTTTGAACCCGGCCGTATATAGACTGTGCGGGACGAATGAAGGATTGAAACGATGATCAAGTCTGTCGGCCAGAATATCAGCGCCGCCATAGAGGCAGCCCGCCTGAAGGAAGGCGGCAGGACGACGCGCGCTTCTTCGACCGGTTCGGCCGCGACTTCCGCTTCTTCGGCCAGTTCGGCAAGCCCCGTCGCCCGCATGGCGGCCGAAGGCGCGCCGGTCGACATGGACCGCGTCGCCGCGATCAAGGCGGCCATCGCTTCGGGCAATTACCCCGTCGATCCGGCGGCGATCGCGGATCGCATGCTGGCGCTCGACCTACCGGCGGCCGGTTGACCCCATGCCGCTCGGTCTTGCAGCGCTGGATGAGTTGGGCGCGGCTTTCGAAGAGCTGCGCGGGGCACTGGACGGCGTGGATGCGGCGGTGATCGAAGCGGCGACGCAGCGGATCGCCAAAGCCGCGTCCGCTGTTCGCGCCATCGGCGTGTGGCGGTCCGACGAAGCGGTGAAGGATCGATTGAGGGCGCTCCAGCCGCTGATGGAATCGGCGCGGATTCGTACCAACCTGCTCGCGGATCATGCGAATCAGCGGCTTGCGATACTCGCGGCGCGCGGCGCGGAAACGGCGCCTCTGGTTTACGGGCGCTGAAAATCCGACCCTCCGAGACTTTGCAAGGGCGCCCGCCACGGCGCCCTTTTTGCTTTTCATCTGACGGCGGACTGGGCTCCTGCCTGCGCAGGAGCGGGTGGGCGCGGCTTGATTTGACCGGAGCAGGCTCCATTCCCGAAAATCAAATTATGAGCGCGCGTTAACCAAATCTTGGCACGTCACTTGCTCTAATGACCCCCGGTACCAACGGGGATTGATCGAACCAGTGTCGGCTTTCGCAGACATCGCAGGAACGGGGGCGGCAACGGGCGCTTCGACGGGCAATCGCGTGACCAACGCGATCGCCATGGCCAGCCGGCGGACGGGCGTGGACTTCGCCTATCTGCTGGGGCAGGCGAAGATCGAGAGCA
The DNA here is from genome assembly GCF_019873065.1 of Sphingobium sp. PNB. NCBI lineage: Bacteria > Pseudomonadati > Pseudomonadota > Alphaproteobacteria > Sphingomonadales > Sphingobiaceae > Sphingobium > Sphingobium sp. PNB. Next base: position 23,284 of record NZ_JAINEZ010000010.1, on the reverse strand, counting down.
GCCTCAATCCCACCGCTCGCGCGACCACCTCCTCCGCGACCGGGCTTTACCAGTTCGTCGACCAGAGCTGGCTGGCGGTCATCGACCAGCATGGCAGCGAATATGGGCTGGGCTGGGCCGCCGACGCGATCAGCCGGGGCAGCAATGGCCGCTATTATGTGGCCGATCCCGACCTTCGCCAGCAGATACTGGACCTGCGCAAGCATCCCGAAACCGCATCCGTCATGGCCGCCCAACATGCCGCCGACAACAAGGCCACATTGGAGCAGCGGCTGGGCCGCGAGGCGGAACCGGTCGACCTTTACATGGCCCATTTCCTGGGCGTCGGCGGGGCCAGCAGGTTCCTGTCGATGAACGACCGCGCGCCCAATGCCGCCGCCGCCGGGATGTTCCCGGCCGCCGCCCGCGCCAACCGCTCCATCTTCTACGACAGGCAGGGCAACGCCCGCAGCTTTGCCGAAATCCGCGACCGCTTCGCCGCCAAGCTCCAGAAGGGCTTCGATTCGGTCGGCGGCGGCGACATTCAATATGCCGATGCGTCTTTGCCCTCCGGCGCGAAGACCGTGCAGCCCGCCGACTATGTGCGGATCGAAACCCAGCGCCTTGCGACCGCCGCCGACGTCACCGTCCGGCCCGAACCGCAGACGGCGCGCCTCGCCTATCTCATGCTCGCCACCCTCGGAAGGTAACGGCCCGATATGACTCCCGCCCAAGTCAAAGCGAAGATCTGGATGAGCGCCGCCAAGGGAGCGGTGTTGCCCATTGCGACGCTGATGGTCGTGCTGTTCATGATGGTGCCGGTGCCCGCGATCATGCTGGACATCGGGTTCATCACCAACATCATGATCAGCCTGGCCGTGCTGATGGTGGCGCTGAACGCCGCCAAGCCGCTCGACTTCTCCAGCTTTCCGACGGTGCTGCTGTTCGCGACGCTGCTGCGGCTGGCGCTGAACGTCGCGTCGACCCGCGTCGTGCTGGTGAACGGGCATGAAGGCACCGATTCGGCGGGCCATGTGATCGAGGCCTTCGGCCATTTCCTGATCGGCGGCGATTATGTCGTCGGCATCTTCGTCTTCGCGATCCTGATGATCATCAACCTGGTCGTGATCACCAAGGGCGCGGGCCGCGTGTCGGAAGTCAGCGCCCGCTTCACCCTGGACGCCCTGCCGGGCAAGCAGATGGCGATCGACGCCGACCTGAACGCCGGCCTGCTGACCCCGGAAGAGGCCAAGGTCCGCCGCCGTGAAGTGGCGACCGAGGCGGACTTCTACGGATCGATGGACGGCGCCTCCAAATTCGTGAAGGGCGATGCGGTCGCAGGCATCCTGATCCTGGCCATCAACATCGTCGGCGGCATCATACTGGGCGTGGTCAGCCACAAGCTCAGCATCGGGGAAGCTGCCCAGACCTATATCATCCTGGCCATCGGCGACGCGCTGGTCGCGCAGATTCCGGCGCTGCTGCTCTCCATCGCCGCCGCCGCCATCGTGACGCGGGTCGGCAGCGAGGACGATCTGTCGAACCAGATCACCAGCCAGTTCGGTTCGGGCAAGGCCTGGATGCCGGTCGCGGCGATCCTGACTTTCCTGGGTATCCTGCCCGGCATGCCGCACATGATCATCCTGCCCGCCGCCGCGGTGGCGGGCGGCATCGCCTGGCACCTCCGCAAGTCGAGCCAGCGCAAGGCGGCCGAGCCTGAACCCGCCGCCCCGCCGCCCAACCCGGCGCTGATCGAATGGAACGACGTGTCGGACGGCGCCGTGCTGGGGCTGGAGATCGGCTATGGCCTGATCAGCCTGGTGGACGAGCGCAAGGGCGCGCCGCTGATGGCCCGCATCACCGGCATCCGCCGCCAGCTTTCGAAGGAATTGGGCTTCGTCGTGCCGATGGTCCGCGTGAAGGACAATCTGGCGCTGGAGCCGAACCAATATCGCATCACCATCGCCGGTGTCGTCGTCGGTGAGGACGAGATTTTCCCCGACGACTTGCTGGCGCTGGACAGCGGCGCGCTGGAGGGCACTGTGTCCGGCCGCGAGGCGAAAGACCCGACCTTCGGTCTGGATGCCGTGTGGATTTCGCCCGCCAAGCGCAGCGAAGCGGTGGTCGCGGGCTATACGGTGGTCGATCCGCCGACGGTGGTCGCCACCCATCTCAACCAGCTTATCGCGATGAACGCCAGCGAGATGTTCGGTCTGGACGAAGCGCGCAAGCTGCTCGACAACCTCAAGGACGCCGCGCCGCAACTTGTCGACGGGCTGACGCCGGGGCTGTTGAACCTCACCCAGATTTCTGCGCTTTGCCGCGCCCTGCTGGCGGAGGGCATTCCGCTCAAGGATTTCCGCCGCATCTGCGAGGCGATGGTCGACGCGGCGCGGCCCGACATGACGCTGGACCAACTGGTCGAGGCGGTGCGCCAGCGAATCGGTTCGCTGATCATCCAGGGGCTGGTGCCGGTGAAGATGCCGCTGCCGGTGATCACGCTGGACGGCGATCTGGAAGCGTTGCTGGCGCAGGCGATGCGGGTCGCGGGCGATGCCCGGCACCCGATCGAACCCGCCCTTGCCAACCGCATCATAGAGGCGGTGGTCACGGCGGCCCGTCCGCTGCTGGGGCAGGCGCGCAACTTCGCCATCGTCACCTCGCCGCTGGCCCGCCGCGCGCTGGCCCGGCTGTTCAAACCGCATCTGCCGGAGACGCCGGTGCTGTCCTTCCTGGAAATTCCCGATGGCAAGGGCGTGGAAGTCGTCGCCGTGGTCGGCGGCGAGCAGCGGCCCGCGCCGCGCCACGACCCCCTGCCGACACGCGAACGCGTTGCCTGAGGAGCCTGACCGATGTTCATGAATAGGGTCGTCGCCGGTTCCGATGCCAACACCTATGGCCGGTCCGCCCATGCCAATTCGCCCGAACGGCTGGCGCGCCAATATATGCCGCTGGTGCGCAAGATCGCCTGGCATGTCCATGGCCGGGTATCGAGCGCCATCGAGATCGAGGACCTGCTCCAGATCGGCATGGTCGCGCTGGTCGAGGCGGCCAATGGCTTCGAGGATCGGGGCCTTGGCTTCGCCTCCTATGCGCAGATGCGCGTGCGCGGGGCGATGATAGACCATCTGCGCCGCCATGCGACGATGACGCGTTCCGCCATGTCGCAGCGCAAGCAGTTAGGGGTCGTCCGCAACCGGCTGGAGCAGAAGCTGGGCCGTGCGCCGCTGGAGGCGGAGATGTCCGCCGAAATGGGGCTGGACCCCGCCGCCTATCGCGAAGTGGCGGATGGCTGCGAGATGGTGCAGCATAGCAGCATGGACGAGGTCTATTCCGACCAGTCCATGTGGTTTGCCGATGTCGAGGATCGCGCCGACGATGTGATGGAGCGGGAATCGCTCAAAGCCGCGCTCGCCAAATGCATAGGCGACCTGCCGCAGCGGGAGGCGCTGGTGCTTCAGCTTTATTTCGTCGAGGAACTCAATCTGGAGGAGATCGGCGCGACGCTGGACATCGGCGCGGCGCGGGTGTGCCAGATCAAGAAGGCCGCGCTGGACAGGCTGCGCGAGAAATTGCGGGATTGGGACTGAGTCCCTTCGCTTTCCTTCAGGCGTGCCGTGCTCCTGCGCAGGAACACGGTGTTTCAGGATCGACTAACTGTCGTTCGCGGCGTTGGAGAAGTCCTTGATCGGCGCATTGTCCAACTGCAGCTGCCGATAACGCGTCTTCTGGTAATTCTGCATCCGCCACCAGGGTTCCGCCACCTGGAACAGCCCGCTTTTCGCGACATGGCTGCCCCAATCCTTGCGCGCCGTGAAGGCCGCGAAGAAGGGCGCCAGCACCAGACCCGCCGCCACCGGCACGATCCAGCCCAGCGATGTATCGGACTCGACCGCCAGCAGCGTCAGCCCCACGCCCAGCAGGATATGCCATTTGAACAGCCAGATCGCCGGCAGCATCCGCATGCCGTCGCGGTCGCGGGTCTGGCCGTTCCAGCTGCTCTTGCGGCCCATCAATATGCCGAACAGGTTGATGGTCTGCGTGAGCATGCTGATCGGCGCCATCAGGATCGACAGCGCGATGTCCGCGATCACGCCGCGCATCATGCGCACTCCGCCGCCGAAACCGATGCGCCGTGCAGGATCGGCCAGCGCCCAGAGCAGCGCCAGCAGCTTCGGCCCGAACAGCAGCACTGCCGTCAGCGCCAGCAGCCCGCCCGACGGCAATATGGCGCTCGGCGGCCAGACGCCCGCCACCGCGCCGCCCAGCACCACCAGCATCAGCGCCAGCCACAGCGGCGAGGTGCAATAGGCCGACGCCCCGACGAAGAGCTGGAACTTGCTGACCGGGTGCATGCCCCTGATCTTAGAAAGGAGGGGGATGTGCTGGATATTGCCCTGGCACCAGCGGCGGTCGCGGGTGGCGAGATCGGGCAGGGAAGGGGGAAATTCCTCGAAACTGTCGTCGGCCATGACGATATGCACGTCCCAGCCGCGACGGCGCAGCAGGGCCGCCTCTATCATGTCATGGCTCATGATATGCCCGCCAAAGGGCGCGCGCCCCGGCAGTTCGGGCAGGCCGCAGCTCTGCGCGAAGGCCCTGGTCCGCAGGATCGCATTATGGCCCCAGAACATACCTTCCGACCCTGACCACCAGATCATGCCGGCGGCGGAAATGGGGCCGAACAGGCGGCTGGCGAATTGCTGCCAGCGGGCGAACAGCGTCGACGCGCCGACGATCGACGGCACGGTCTGGATCAGGCCGACATGCGGATGCCGCTCCATATCCGAGGCCAGCCGCGCCATGGTCTGGCCGCTCATCACGCTGTCCGCGTCCAGCACGATCATATAGTCATAGGCGCCGCCGAAGCGTTCGACCCATTCCGCGATATTGCCCGGCTTGCGCCCGACATTGAGTGCGCGGCGGCGGTAATGGACGGGGCGGGAAAAGCCCTTGCGCATCTTCAGATAGGCGGCGCGCTCCTTCTCCCCATTTTCCGGGTTGGAATCGGAGAGGATGAAGAATTCGAACCGCTCGCCCCCCATGACCTGCGCCAGCGAGCGCTCCATGATCGACAGGCGGCCGAGCACGCCCTGAAAATCCTCATTGCAGACAGGCAGCAGCACGGCGGTGCGCCCGCGCAGCGGCGCCGTCGACCGCGCGCGATAGGGACGGACGCCCGGGCCGCGCCCCATGGTCAGCAGCAGGAAACCGATCAGGCTGGTGGCGAAGCCGAAGGCGATCCAGGCGAAGAGCGGGATGAAGAGGGCGAGATAGACGCCCTCCCATGCCGAAATGCCGTCCAGGCCGATGGAACGCCGCATCTCATGCGCCGCCATGGAGGCAGGCAGCAGCGCCAGCAGCACCACCAGGGTGCGCCGGGCCCAGAGGTCGATGTTGAACGGACGGTGGGGCAGGTCGCGCGGGGTCGCGGAAAAATCCTGCGCGGGCATGGCCAGGGGCCTCTCCGGGGGAAGATGCTCGAACGCCCTGACGGTCGCCATTCCGCCGGCCCTGTTGCTGTGCACGCCACCCGTTGCTTTCATGCCCGACTCGTTTCGCCAGATTTCACGGGCTCGAAACCCGTCACCAGAACCGCCTTGAACCCGGCTGGTTCCCTTGTCGCCCTTAATTCAGGCGCCCAGCGGGTAATGCACATATTCGCTGAACGGGCGATTGCCAGCCCTGAGCTGGGCGCGGATATCGGTCGGCCTGCCCCGGTCCCGACGAATATCCAGGACCATCCGGAACATGTCCTTCTGGTGCAGGACCGGATAACCGGCCTTCTTGACCAGCGTTCCGCCGGCAAGGTCGACCCATATGTCCGGCCTGCTTCCGGTCGGCACGCCGGCGAAGTCGACCAGGAAACGGTCGACCCCGGCTTCGCCCGACTGCCCGGTCCAGATATTCTCCACCGTGGCAAGGCCGGCGGAAGCGGGGGCGCGGGCGGCGGACCAGTCCAGCCGATAGCTCGCCTCTATCCGGCTGCCCGCGCGGGTGGGCGCGGCGGGGGTCCAATAGGCCGCGACATTGTCGGTATATTCGCTGTCGGTCGGAAAGGCATAGAGCCGCACCTGTCCGGCGCCCAGCGGCTTGCGGCTGGTCGCCCATAGGGAAGGCCGCCGTTCGTAGAAGACGCCGTCATCCTGATAATGGTCGAAATTGCGGTCGCGCTGGAGCAGTCCGAAGCCCTTGGGGTTGCGCTCCTCAAACACATCGACGCGGGGGGCGGAGGGATTGACCAGCGGACGGCAATGGACGGTCCCATCCGCGCCGGCGATGGAAAGCAGGTCGGAATCGTGGATTTCCGGCCGCCAGTCGGTGCGGGTGCGCCGGTCGGCCTGATCGTACCAGAACATGCTGGTCATCGGCATCAGCCCCAGTTCCGCGATCGCCTTGCGCGTGAACAGCACGGCGTCGACATCCTGCCGCACGCCCTGCGGCGTCAGTTCATTGGCGAAGCGGAAGGCGCCGGTGAGCGATGCGCTGTCCATCAGCGCATAGACGGTGACGCTGCTGCGCCCGGTCCGCTCCAGCCAGAAATGGGTGAAGCGGGGAAATTCCTCCTTCCCCGCGATGCTGGTGTTGATGGCGACGGCGCGGGCCGAGAGCCCGAACTGCCTTTCGGCGGGGGCGCGGAAATAGGTCGCGCCCAGAAAGGACAGCCAGTCGCCGTCCCGCGCCTGATTCATGATGCGGAAGCCGGCAAAGCCCGCATCGGGGCCCAGTGCGCGCACCGCATTGCCCGGCGGCGCGTCGAACATGGCGGGATCGTAGCGCAGCGGCGTCGCCCGGCCTTTTTCGACCAGCGCGATCTCCACCGGCTGCTGCACCGTGCCGCTCAGGGGGAACAGGCGGATGCCGGTATCGTCGCCGCTTTCGTTCCAGATGGTCCGCTCGTCACGGAAGCGCGCCTCGTTGAACGCATCATAGCCGATCCTGTCGGCGCCGGGGAAGAAGGGCGTCACCGTGAACGCGCCGCGGGCGAGGCGCTGTGCCCGGGCGATCAGCATGGTCCAGGAAAAGGCCTCGGCCCGGTTCTGGGCCAGCACGGAATGCGGCAGCAGCAGCGCAGCGCCGGACGCCGCGATCATTGCGCGGCGTCCGATTCCTGTCGAAGAATTGTTGGTCATGGCCGTCATCATGGGTGCGACAACCGCCAATGCAAGTGTTTCGATCCCGCATTGATTGGAAACCGGCCGATCGACAAATGCGATGAAGCCTCCGCCCGGGGGGACGGAGGCTTCGTTATGCTGGTCGTTTCATCGAAGTTTTTACCCCCGGCGCGGTGGGGACTGTAAATGCGCCGGGGGCGGCATGACCGGCCGGGGTGACCAAAACCCCAGCCGGTCAATCTGAGTGTCGCAGCTTAGCTGATCAGCTTCAGCACGCCCTGCTGGCTCTGGTTCGCCTGGGCCAGCATCGCGGTCGAGGCCTGGCTCAGGATCTGCTGCTTGGCGAGCGCGGTCGTTTCGGCCGAGAAGTCGGCGTCCTCGATGCGGCTGCGGGCGTCGGTCAGGTTGGTGACGTTGGCCGTCAGCGTGTTGACCGTCGATTCGAGGCGGTTCTGGACCGAACCAAGGCCGGCGCGTGCCGTGTCGATCTGCTTCAAGGCATCATCGAACAGAGTGAGATTCGGCGTGCCGGTCGTGACGTCGATCAAGGCATAGGGAGACGCGGTGGCCGTAAAATCTACCACAGCCGCCAAGTCGGAAGCGGTATCGCTCAGATCGCTGAGATCGATGGTTACAGCGTCGCTCGCATTGGCGCCGGCCTGGATGTTAATCGACTGCGCGCTCGGAGTGCCGCTGAAGCCCGTTCCCGAGAAAAGCTGAATGCCGTTGAACGAGGTGTTCTTGACGGTGGACACAATCTGCGTGCTCAACTGTTCCAGTTCGGTCTGGATATTTGCCTTCGAGTCGGGGCCATTGGTGCCGTTGGAAGCCTGGACGGACAATTCACGCATACGCTGCAGCATGTTGCTGACTTCGCCCAGCGCACCTTCCGCCGTCTGGGCGAGCGAGATGCCGTCATTGGCGTTGCGGATGCCCTGGGTCATGCCGCGGATCTGCGAGGTCATGGTCGATGCGATGGCGAGGCCGGCCGCGTCGTCCTTCGCGCTGTTGATGCGCTTGCCGGTCGACAGGCGTTCCATCGCGGTGCTGAGCGCCTTGCTGGCCTGGGCCGAAGCATTGGATGCACGCAGCGCCGAGGAGTTGGTTCCGATAACAGTCATTTTGATACCCTTTCGTTCGTTCAGGTCGCTGCCATCAGGCTGCTTGCGGCCTCGAAAGGGGATAACGGCACCGGAAAAAAAGCTTTTAGGGCGGGGATGATTTTTTCTGCTATTTTATTGAAAAGGCCCGGAAACAGGGCGTTCGGGGCCCTTTGCGGGGGCCGATATATCCATGAAGCGGCGAAAAGTTCCGCGCCGGCGGAAAAAAATTGCCGTTATGCGGCAAGGGGTTTGCCGCATTAACCATATGCTAACCACAGTCGGGCAGTTTCAACCCATCGAAGGGGTCAGGGGCGTGCGGGGGCACAAGCCGGCCAAAACATGGGGACAAGTTCATGTCATCGTTGGACGTGAGCCGAGGAGTCTGCGCGCTCGTTCCGGGCCTGCAGCACTGGCTGGAAAATGCGTTCTTTACCGTCCGGATCGTGGACGCCCAGAGCCCGCGCGAGCGGGAAGACCGGCGCGTGTTGCTGGCCACCGAAATCGGCCATGCGACCCATCGCGACATATTGATCAACCTGATCGACGGCCTGCCCTCGCTGGTGCCTGCCGCCAACGGCCTGCCCACCCGCGTTGCCTTCGGCCTTGAGGATATGGGTTTCGCCTTCGCGCTGATCGCGGAGCTGGCCCGTCCCGCTGCCGTTCCCGCGGTGGGCGACGCCGGCAGCACGCGGCTGATGACGCTGGCCGGCCGCGTGGCGCGCAGCGACGCCACCGTGCTGATCCAGGGCGATACGGGCACCGGCAAGGAAGGCATGGCGCGCTTCCTTCATGCCCAGTCGGGCCGCGTGACCCGCGACTTCATCGCCGTCAATTGCGCGGCGCTGCCCGAAACCATGATGGAAGCCATGCTCTTCGGCCACAAGAAGGGGAGCTTCACCGGCGCGGCCAATGCGTCCGAGGGCCTGTTCCTGGCGGCGGACGGCGGCACGCTGTTCCTCGACGAAATCGCCGAACTGCCGCTCAGCCTTCAGGCCAAGCTGCTGCGCGCCCTCCAGGAAGGCGAAGTGCTGCCCGTCGGCGCGACTCATCCGGTGCCGGTCAATGTCCGCATCATCGCGGCCTGCAACCGCAACCTCGCCGCCGAAGTCGCTGCCAGCCGCTTTCGCGAGGATCTTTACTGGCGCCTCAATGTCATGCCGCTGGAGCTGCGTCCGCTGGCCGAGCGCCCGGGCGACATCGCCGCCATCGCCGCCGCCATGCTGCTGCGCCAGCAGGATGCCTTCGTCTGGCCGACCGCCGCGGCGCTGGAAAAGCTGACCGGCCATGTCTGGCCCGGCAATGCCCGCGAGCTGGGCAATGTCCTTCAGCGCGCCGTGGTCCTTCGCGACGGCGACCGCATCGATGCCGACGACCTGCACATCACCGGCGCGCCGCAACTGCGCATCGTGGAGCAGGTCCTGGCGCCGGCCGATCCGATCCGGCTGCGCGACGTGGCGCATAACAGCAAGCTGGAGGCGGTCCGCGCCGCCCTGCGCGAAACGGATGGCCATCGCGCCGCCGCCGCCCGCAAGCTGGGCATTTCCGAACGTACGCTGCGCTATCGGCTTGCCGAGATGCGCGAGCGGGCGGCGGCCTGAGGAGGAATAGGGCATGTCCGGAATTTCTCCGACCGATAGCGTGATGGCGATCCGCAACGCCATCCTCCAGAAGAACGCGGCGCTGCGCGACGTCGCCCAGACCGGCAATGTCGGCCCTGGCTCCGCGGTCGGCACCAATGGCGCAACCGCGCCGGGCGGCTTTACCGACGCGCTGAAATCGGCGCTGGAGCAGGTGAACGGCCTGCAGAACCAGGCGGGCGAAGCAGCCGCCTCGTTCGAACGGGGGGAAACCACCGATATTGCCGGGGTCATGCTGGCCAAGCAGCAGGCCTCCGTCAGCTTCGAAGCCACCCTTCAGGTCCGCAACAAATTGCTGTCCGCTTACAAGGACATCATGAGCATGCCGGTGTAATATGAGCGAGAACGCACTCACCCCCTCCGTCGGCGGCGCCGCCGCTCTCCCGGCCACCAGCCCCGCCTTTCCGGGCGGCGCGAAGGGCGTCGATGCGCTGAAGGCGCGCTTCACCGGCTTCATGAAGCAGCCCGCCGTGGCGAAGAGCCTGCCGCTGCTGGGCCTGCTGGGCGTCGTCGCGACCGCTGGCGCGGCGTGGCTCGCCCTGCGCGAACCGCCGCAGCGCGACCTGTTCCGCGCCCTGCCCGATGCCGACAAATCGGCGGTTGCGAGCGTGCTGGACCAGAACGGCATCCGCTACGACTTCGACAATTCGGGCAGCATGACCGTTGGCGAGGACGATTATTTCAAGGCGAAGATGATGCTCGCCGCCCAGGGCCTGCCCAAGAGCGCGCCCGACGGCAACAGCATGATCGACAGCCTGCCCATGGGCGCATCGCGCGCGGTGGAAGGCGAAAAGCTGCGCTCCGCCCGCGAAATGGACCTGGCCCGCACCATCGAGGCGATCGACAGCGTGGAGAGCGCCAAGGTCCACCTTGCGGTCGAGCCGCCCAGCGTCTTCCTGCGCGAACGGTCCAAACCCTCCGCATCGGTGATGCTGCGTCTTGCCTCCGGCCGGTCGCTGACCGACCAGCAGGTCAGCGCCATCGTGCATCTGGTGGCTTCGTCGATCCCGGAACTCAATCCGGAGGACATATCGGTCGTCGATCAGAATGGCCGTCTGCTCAGCAATAACGACAGCAACGCCGCCGACGACCGCCAGTTGGCCGTCCAGACCAGGATGGAGGATCGCTATCGCCAGTCGGTGATCGCGCTGCTGACGCCGATTCTGGGCGCGGGCAAATTCTCGACCGAAGTGCATGCCGAACTGAACTTCGCGGAGCGGCAGGCGACCCGCGAAACCTATCCGCAGGATGAAGCGCGTCTTCGCAGCGAACAGGGCACCTGGGCATCCGACCCGCGCGGTCAGGGCGCGGGCGGCGAAGCGAGCGGCATTCCCGGCGCGCTCAGCAATCAGGCGCCGGTCAATCCGACCGTGACGCAGACCAATCCCAATGGCCAGGCCGTTGCGCAGGGCGCCACCAGCACCCAGACCGCAGCCCAGCCCGGCACGCCGCCCAATCCGCTGATGAAGACCGAGGAAACCTTCAACCGCAGCTTCGAACTGGGCCGCGAGGTTTCCGTGACCAGGGACGCCATCGGCACGGTCAAGCGCCTGTCGGTCGCGGTCGCGCTGGACAACGGGCCTGACGGCAAGCCGCGTTCGGCGCAGGAGATCGCGGCCTTGGAGGCTTTGGTGAAGGGGGCGGTCGGCTTCGACCAGGCGCGGGGCGACGTGGTGGCCCTTTCCGCCCGCAGCTTCGCCAAGGAAGAAGTGGTTCAGGCGCCCTGGTATGAAGCGGGATGGGTGTCGCCGCTGGTGCGCAATGTCTCCGCCCTGCTGGTCGCCCTGCTGGTGATCTTCGGCATCGGCCGGCCGCTGCTGAAGCGCCGCGCCGCCGCTCAGGCCGCCGCCGCCGAACAGGTCGCCGCCGAGGGCCAGAAGATCGGCCGCGAAATCTCGACCGAGATCACCCGTCAGGCGACGGTCAACCCGGATGGGTCGACGCCGGTCACGCTCGACATGATCTCCTCCACCTATGACTATGCCCAGCGCGCCGACCTGATCCGCAATTTCGTGAAGCAGGACCCCGATCGCGCGGCGCTGGTCGTCCGCGACCTTCTGAAGGAAGGGAAGAAGGAAAATGCCTGACGCCGCCACCGCCACGGCGCTGAAGGGCAGCGCCGCCGCCGCCGTCCTGCTGATGCTGTTCGACGAGGATGAGGCCGCGCAGATCCTCTCGCGCCTGGAGCCCGATGAGGTGCGCCAGCTTGGCTATGCGATGTACGATGTGGCCGACGTGCAGGTCGAGGAAGTCAATGAGGCGCTCGATCATTTCGTCACCAAGGCGAAGAAGCGCACCACCATCGGCTATGGCGCGACCCGCCATATTCGCGGCGCGATGACCAAGGCGCTGGGCGAGGAGCGGGCCGAGAACATGCTCGCCCGCATCACCCCGCCGACCCGCTCCACCCAGCTTGAGATGCTGAAATGGATGGACGCCAAGGAGATCGCCGTGCTGATCGAGGCGGAGCATCCGCAGATCATGGCGATCGTCCTCGCCCATCTGGAGGCGCCGATCGCCGCCGACGTGCTGCAATTGCTGCCGACCGAATATCAGGAAGAGGTGGTTTACCGCATCGCCACGCTCGGGCCCGTGTCGAACGAGGCTCTGGACGATCTGGAGCAGCTCCTGCTGCGCGGCAACATGGCCAAGAAGCAGGGCGGGGCCTCGCAGCGCGGCGGCACCATCGAGGCGGCGGCGATCATGAACAATGTCCGCAAGGAGAATGAGCAGCGCATCATCAAGGCGCTGGCCAAGCGGGACAAGATGGTCGCCCAGACCATCGAGGAGGAGATGTTCGTCTTCGACAACCTGATCGACATGGACGACAAGAATATGGGCACGCTGATGCGCACCGTCGACAGTTCGATCCTGGTGGTCGCGCTGAAGGGCGCGAACGACATGCTGAAGGCGAAGATATTCGGTTCCATGTCCGCCCGCGCCGCGCAGGCCATTGCCGACGAGATCGAGGAACGCGGGCCGATCCGCCTGGCCGAGGTCATCGACGCGCAGAAGCTGATCATCGCCACCGCGCGCCGCATGGCCGATGCGGGCACCATCATGCTGGGCGGCAAGGGGAATGATTTTGTCTAAGCTCTGGAGCAATGCGGAAGTCGCCAGCATCCCGCTGGGCGGCATGGGACAGGTGACGAGCGGCGGCTTCCGCAGCCTGTTCGCGCCTGCGCATGCCGCGCCCGGCAAGCCGGTGCATGACAGCATTCCGGAAAGCGAAGAGGATGTGCTGGAACAGGCGCGGATCGAAGCCTTCGCCATGGGCTTCGACGAAGGCAGCCGCGTGACGGCGGAAGCCCATGCGGCCGAGACGCAGGCCCGCCAGCAGCTTGCCCAAGCGCTGGAACTGCTGGCGCCGGCGCCCAGCGGCATGCTGTCCACCATGCTTTCCGCGACCGTGGTCCGGCTGGTGGAGCAGATCGTGGGCGAGGTCGAGATCGACATCGAGCGGCTGCTCCAGCGCTGCGACAGCGTGGCCGCCTTCATCGAGGATAATGACGAAAAGGGCGCGCTGCACCTGCATCCCGACGACATCGCGCTGCTGGAAGGCGAGAGCATCGGCGTGAAGCTGGTGCCCGACGGCGCGATGCAGCGCGGCTGCGTGCGCCTTGAAACCGCCGACGGCTGGGTCGAGGACGGCCCGGATGTGCGCCTGTCGCGCCTGCGCGCCCTGCTGGACGATATGGAGGGCAAGGCCTGATGATTCGCGCCGCGCTGGCCCAGGCGGAAACGCTGTTCGACCATATGCAGGTGCAGAACCGGCAGCCGCGCCATGTCGGCCGGCTGGTCAGCCATGATGCGGGCATGCTGGAAGTCACCGGCTTTCGCCGTCCCATCGGCGCGGGCGCGCGGGTGATCGCTTCGGACGGGACGGTCTGCCGAGCCGAGGTTGTGGGCTTTCGCGGCGACAGGACGCTGCTGGTGCCGCTCGACAGCGACGCGCCGCTGGAAAATGGGGCGCGGGTCGAACCGGATTCCCAGGCGACCATGGTGCAGGTGGGCGAAGGCCTTATCGGCCGCGTGATCGACGCCATGGGCCAGCCGCTGGACCGCAAGGGGCCGATCATCGCGGGCGGGTCGTGGCCATTGAACGGCGTCAAGGGCAATGTGCTCGACCGGGGCCGCGTCACCGAGCCGTTCGACCTGGGCGTGCGTGCGGTGAATGCGCTGCTGACCGCCGGACGCGGCCAGCGCATCGCGATCATCGCGGGGTCCGGCGTTGGCAAGTCGGTGCTGATGGGCCAGATGATCCAGGGCGCCGAAGCCGACATCGTCGTCGCGGGCCTGATCGGGGAGCGTGGCCGCGAGGTCAGCGATTTCCTGGAGACCAAATTGAAAGGCGCGATGCACAAGAGCATCGTCGTCGCCGTCCCAGCCGACCATCCGCCGGTGCTGCGCCTGCGCGCCGCGGCCCGCGCCACCGCCATCGCCGAATATTTCCGGGCGCGGGGCAAGAAGGTGCTGCTGCTGATCGACAGCCTGACCCGCTGCGCCCATGCCCAGCGCGAGATCGGGCTGGCATTGGGCGAGCCGCCCGCAATGAAGGGCTATCCGCCCTCCGCGCTGGCGCTGATCCCGCGTCTGGTCGAGCGGGCGGGTGTCGACGCCCGGACTGGCGGGTCGATCACCGCGCTCTACACCGTGCTGGCCGATGGCGACGATACGGACGATCCGATCGTCGACGCCGCCCGCGCCATTGTGGACGGGCATTTCGTGCTGTCGCGCCATCTGTCGGAACAGGCGATCTTCCCGGCGATCGATGTCGGCAAGTCGCTGTCCCGCGTCATGGCGGATGTCGTGCCGGACGAGCATCGCCTTGCCGCCGCCGCCTATCGCCGCCTCTGGGCCGCCTATGAGGAAAATCGCGACCTCATCCTGATGGGCGCCTACCGCCCCGGCAACGATCCGGTGATCGATGAAGCCGTGCAGCGGCGACAGGAAGTCCTCGACTTCATTCGTCAGGATCAGAAGAGCTTCATCGACCTCGACACCAGCGCCCATGCCCTGATCGCCGAGTTCGGCGCGTGAAGGGCGAAGTCGCCCGCCGCCAGCGCGTGCTGCGCGTCCGCCATGTCCAGCATGCCATGGCCGCGGCCGAAACCGCCCGCGCCCGCGACGAGGCGGAGGGCCTTGCCCGCAATGTCGAGCGGCTGCGCAATGTGCGGAACGATCTTTTTACCGGGCAGGGCGTCGCAACTGGCGCGAATTTTGCAGCGATGCAGGAACTGGCGGGCCGTCTGGAACAGGCGGGGCGCCAGTTGGATGGTGCGCTCTACGATGCGCGCCGCAAGGTGGAGGTCAAGGAAGGCCTTTCCCTCGCGGCCAATCGGGATCGCGAAATCGCCGTGAAGCTCAAGGATCGCGCCCGCGCGGACCTGGAGGAATGGCGGGAGAACAAGCTTGCGGCGCTGCCGCGCTATCGCCGGATGCAGAGGACAGGAGATGTCTGACGTGAACATGCTGACCAGCCTCAAGGCGCTGCTCTTTTCCTCGGCGGCGACGCCGATGCCCGCCGATGGCGCGGCTGCGTCGACCGTGCCTGCGGAGGGGGCGGCGGATTTCGCCAAGCTGCTGAACGGCACGATGGCCGCTTTGCCCGAAGCGCAGGAAAGCGCGGGGATCGCGGGCCTGCCGCAAGGGATCGCTCCGGCGGTCGCGGATGAAGCCGAGGGCATGGAGCCCGCACCGCCCAAGGCCGGCAAAGCCGATGGCGGCGATCCGGAGGTGGAGACGCCTTCCCCCTTGCCTTTCGGTCTGGCCAACGCATTGAGGGCGGTGCAGAGCCACCGCAAGGATTCGCTGCCGCTGCCGCCCGGACTTGCGAGGAAGATCGACGCGCCAGCCGAGGCCGCCGTTCGGGAGACGGCGCCTGCGGTGGATGCTGGCCCTATGGTGGATAACGGCCCTGCGGTGGATAGCGGTTCCGTCGAGGAGGTCGCGGCGGAAATGCCTGCTGCGGCGCCGGTCGCGATGGAAGAGGGCGAGGTCGGCGGGCCGGAACTGCCGGTCGCGACGCCCGATCCCCAGGTCAAGGCCCCGCGCCCCGGCAGGGAAACCAAGCCGGAAAAGGTGGAGGCCTTGCCCGAAGCCGCGGCGGTGGAGCATGCCGACGAGCCAGCGGAAGCCGAGCCGGGCGACAGCGACAGGCCGAAGGAGCAGGCCGAGGCGGCACAGGCTCCGGCAACGGTCGTCGCTGCTGTCCACATGCCGGCCCCCCCAAGCGTTCCGGCGCAGGCGCTGCCGCCATCGACGGCCCCGGTCGCGCAAACGGCGCCCGCCAAGCCGGATCGCGGCAAGAATCTGCCGGTAGCGGCGCCCTTGCCGCCTCAGTCTGCCGGACAGCCGGTTCCCGCCCAGTCGACGGTTGAACCGACTCCCGTGGCGGACGCCCCTGTGCAGCCAGCCATTGAAGCGCCTGCGGCATCGGCCGACCAGCCGGAAGGCCCGGTTCCCGCTGCGCATCCCGGCAGCGCCCCGGTGAAGTCCGAGGCGCTCGCCCTGCTCCAGCTCGTGCGCGATCAGGTCGCTGCCCGCCAGCCGGGCACGCCGGTCCGCGCCGGGGAACCGCTCGCGGCCCGCGTCGAAACGGGCAGGGCCGCCACGCCGGTCGAGGCGGTGCCGGCCCATGCCGTCCAGCATGACCCGGTCGATGCCGTGCCCCCGATGCCGCTCGCCCAGCCTGTTTCCGCGCCGCCGGTGCCGTCGGCCGTCGCGCCGCCGCCGGCCGACCTGTCCGCCAGCCTTGGCGCGCAGATCGTCGACATGGGCGTTTCCGGCCAGTGGATCGACGGCCTCGCCCGCGAGATTGCCGGGCTGTCCGCGAACGGTGCGCAGGGGCGGTTCCAGATCAACGCCGACCAGCTTGGGGCCGTGCAGGTGGACATCCGCCAGGGCAGCGACGGCGCGGCGGTCAGCCTGACCGTCGCCAGCGAAGCCGCCGAAATGGCGCTGCGCCAGGACAGCGACCGTCTGCGCCTTGATGCTGGACTTTCGGCGGTGCGCATTGCCGAGGTGAAGATCGAACGCGCGCCTCCTGTCGCGGAAGCGGCGCGGGCGGACAGCGCCAATCAACAGCAATCCTCCCAGCAGCAGGGCGCGCAGCAACAGGGTTCCCAGGGCGCGAACGCATGGGCGAACAACGGCCAGAACATGGCGCAATCGCAGGGACAGGGCCGTTGGCGTCCCCAGGAAAATAGCGCATTTGCCCCTAAAAATTCCGGCGATCCGGCCGTTCTTAACCATGACGAGCTGCGCCATGCCGGCAATCCCGCCGCGCGCGCGCGCTATGCCTGACGACATGGATTGCGGGGGACTTTGACCGATGAGTGACGACGCCAAGCCGAAGAAGAAAAAGGGCGGTGGGATGAAGATGATCCTGCTCATCGTCATCGCCATGGTCGTTGGCGGGGCGGGCGCGGCCGGCGGTCTTTACGCCGCGGGTTTCTTCAGCCCGAAGGAAGAAGGGCCGAAGGAAGATCCGAACAAGCCCGTGCTCGTGCTGGCGGGGGAAAATGCCGAGGAAGTGGCGAAGGCCCATGGCTATGCCGGCGGTGGCGGCGGCGAAGGCGGCGGGCATGAGGGCGGCGGCGGGGGTCATGCCCCTTCGGGTGTCCATGTCCCGGCCAAGGGCATCGACCTGCCCAGCCCGGCCAATCCCGCGGCCTATCAGGCGACCTATTTCCAGCTTCAGACGCCGTTCACCTCCAACATGTCGGATACGGACGCCTTTGCGCAGATTTCCATCGCCGTTTCGACCTATTACGACATTCGCGTTGTCGAGGCGATCAAGGTCCATGAGATGGCGATTCGCAGCCAGGTCCTGATGATGCTGGCCGAACAGCCGGTGGAGGCGCTGTCGACGCCGGAGGGGAAAAGGGCGCTTCAGGGGAAGATCAAGGGCATTATTAACGACATTCTGAAGCAGAAGACGGGCTATGGCGGCGTCGATAACGTTTATTTTACCAATTTCGTTATTCAATAGGGCTGCCTGATCGGCGGGAAGTCCCCCGCCCGGGACGGCTGGGGACTGAAATGACCGACGTTCAAGCCTACGCCTTCGGGCGGGGGGAATCGCAGGCGCCGCTGATGCTGTCGGGGCTGGACCGGCTGGGCGAAAAGCTCGGCCGGCGTTTGCGCGCCCTGATCGAGCCGATCGCCGGGGTTCGCCCGCATGTCGCCGCGCAGGACGCGCGCGCGCTGGAATTCGGCGCCTGGGCGCATGAGGTGCCCGGCTCCTCCAGCATCGGCGTCTATCGCCTGGCGCCGCTCAAGGGGCAGGTGCTGCTGCGGCTCGATGCGGCGATGATCTCGACGCTGGTCGACTGTTTCTATGGCGGCATCGGCAATCGTGCGCTGCCGCCGCGCGGCGAGTTCACGCCGACCGAAGATCGCCTGATCGCGCGGATTTCCGATGCCTTCATGGCCCGGCTGGTGGAATGCTGGAGCGACATGCTGGCCATAGAGGCCGGTCTGATCGTCCGGGAAACCGGCATCGGCTTCGCCGCCGCGGCCCAGCCGGGCGAGCAGATGGTGCTGCAACGCTTCCTGATCAGCATCAGCCGCGATGCCGAATGGCCCGTCGACCTGCTGTTCCCGCTGTCCGCGCTGCGCGCCGTCGAGTCGTTGACGGGCAGTCGCATCCCGATTGACGACGAACGCGCCGACCCGGTGTGGCAGGCGCGCATCGCCCACCGCATGCGCGACATCCGCCTGCCCGCCCGCACGGTGCTGGCGCGTCCTGACCTGTCCCTGGCCGAACTGATGCAGCTCAAGGCCGGCGACATCATTCCCGTCACCATCAACCGCAGCCTGCCGCTGATCGTGGGCGACCGTATCGTCGCGCACGGCTCCATCGGCGAACAGGATGGCCGCGCCGCATTCCAGATCGAAAAGCTTGCACAGGAAACCGGACAATGAGCGACATGAGCGAAGCCCCCCGCCTTGACAGCGTGGGCGAGGACAGCATTTCCCGCATGGTGAACAACCGCCAGTTCCGGTTGCTGGCCGACATTCCCGTCCGCATGTCGGTGGAGGTCGGGTCGACCTCGCTCCGGCTGGCGGAGGTCATGGATCTGAGCGAAGGAAGCGTCGTGGAACTGGACCGCCAGGCCGACGACCTGCTCGACATCATGGTCAACGGCGCGCTGATCGCCAAGGGAGAGGTGGTGACGGTGAACGGCCGCTACGGCATCCGCATCGTCGAAATCGCGGCTGCCGAAAGCCGGCTGGCGGGCGTCGAGCGGCGCGGCTGAAGCGCAGGCGGCAGATTTACCGCTTGCCTTGCGCGCCAATCTTTCGGAACGGATGACGAATTAACCATCTTCGCGGAAAGCCCTCATGATCTGGTATTTCGTCAAGCTGCTGATTTTATTGCCTCTGGTCGGCGGCATGGCCTTCGGCGCGCTGTGGCTGTGGCGCAAATATCAGCCGGGGATGATGGCGGGGCAGAACGACCGGTCGCTCAAGGTGCTGGAAGCGCTGCCGATGGGGACGTTCGGCAAGCTCGCCGTCGTGGAGTTCGAGGGGAAGAAGATCCTGCTTTCCGTGACGCGGGGGCGGATCGAGAAGATCGCGGAAGGCGACCCTTATCGTGCCGGGCGCTGACCTGCTTGCCACCGTCATTCCGGCGCAGGCGGGAACCCCTCTCCGGACCTCGGGTCCGCAGGCTGCTGCCGGGAGATGGGTCCCCGCCTGCGCGGGGATGATGAAATGGGGTGTGGTCGCGCTGCTGCTGCTGACCCTGGTCCTTGCCATGCCCGCCTTTGCGCAGGCCGCGCCCGCCGCTCCGGCGCCCGTCGACAATGGCGGCGCGCTGAGCCGCGCCATGGGGCAGATCAGCGGCGACGGCCGTTCGCTCTCCCTATCGCTGCAGATCCTGATCCTCATGAGCCTGCTGACGGTGTTGCCGTCGCTGATCCTCATGATGACCAGCTTCACCCGCATCATCATCGTCCTGTCGCTGCTGCGTCAGGCGCTTGGCCTGCAACAGACGCCGCCCAATCAGGTGCTGGTCGGCCTGTCGCTGTTCCTCTCCCTGTTCGTGATGCGGCCGGCCATTGACCAGATCAACGCCCAGGCCTTCGATCCCTATGGCAAGGGGCAGATTTCCATCGAGGAGGCGGTGGGCCGTTCGGGCAAGGTGCTGCACGGCTTCATGACCAAGCAGACCCGCGAGACGGACCTCAAGCTCTTCTCCAATCTGGCGGAGGCGCCGGCCTTCCGCTCGCCCGCCGACATTCCCTTCTCCATCCTGCTGCCGGCCTTTGTGACGTCGGAACTGAAGACCGCTTTCCAGATCGGCTTCATGATCTTCCTGCCGTTCCTGATCATCGACCTTGTGGTCGCATCGACGCTGATGGCGCTCGGCATGATGATGCTGTCGCCCACGATCATCTCCATGCCGTTCAAGCTGCTGCTGTTCGTGCTGGTGGACGGCTGGGCGTTGACCATGGGTTCGCTGGCCGGATCGTTCGCGACATGAAGGGCGGGCGCTTCTCTCCTCCAGACGGCTCCGGGGCGGCCTGATCCATGGAAAACGCCGATTTCTTCATGGGGCTGGCGCAGCAGGCGCTGTGGATCACGGCGCTGGCGGCAGCGCCGATCCTGATTCCCGCGCTGATCGCAGGCGTCGTCATCGGCATGGTGCAGGCCGCGACCTCCATCAATGAACAGACGCTGGCCTTCATCCCCAAGATCATCGTCGTCGGCGCGATGCTGGTGCTGTTCGGCGGTTCCATCATGGTGCTGATCGCCGATTTCACGCGCGAGATTTTCGAGCGCATTCCGGACCTGCTGCAATGATCGCGCCGGGCTTCGCCCCAGGCTTTGTCAATGTGGAAGTCCAGCTCTGGATCTGGCTGATCGCCATGATCCGCCCCGGCGCCGCCTTCATCGCCGCGCCCGTCTTCGGCGCGCCCGCCGTGCCGTTGCAATTGCGGCTGATCCTGTCGCTGGCGCTGGGCATGGCCGCGCTCAACAGCGTGCCTATCCAGCTTCCCGCCGACGGCGTCGCCAGTTTCCAGGGCGTGATGCTGGTCGCGGGTGAGGTGCTTGCCGGCCTCGCCATCGGTTTTGCCGTGCAGATCGGCTATGCCGCCGCGCTGGTGGCCGGGGAGGCTATCGGCAACACCATGGGCCTCAATTTCGCGGCGATGGTCGATCCTTCGTCGGGCCAGGCGACGCAGGCAGTGGGCCAGTTCCTCTCCATCCTGTCGACCTTCCTGCTGCTGGCGATGGACGGGCATCTGATGCTGGTGAGCTTTGTCGTGCAAAGCTATCGGGCGCTGCCGCCGGGTGGCGCGATGCTGAGCAACGATGCGGTCTGGCACCTGATCGAATTCGGCGGCGCGCTGCTCGGCGCGGGCGTCACCATCGCGCTGCCGGTCGGTTTCGCGCTGGTGCTGGTGCAGATCGTCATGGGCATGCTGGCGCGCACAGCGCCCGCGCTCAACCTGTTCGCGGTCGGCATGCCGGTGGCGCTGATGGCGGGGCTCATCCTGCTGGCCGTCACCGCGCCGATCATGGCGGAGGGGATCGCCGCCGCCCTGAAGGCCGGGCTGGACCAGGCCCAGACCATCGCTGAGGGGCACTGACCATGGCCGGGAGCAATGGCGGCGGCGAAAAGACCGAGAAGCCGACAGCCAAGAAGCTGAAGGATGCGGCCAAGAATGGCGACATTCTCCAGTCCCGCGATCTCGCCACTGCATTGGTGGTGATGGCCGGCATTGGCTGGATCGCGGTCACGGGGCCCTCCATGGTCGAATCCCTGTCCGACATGCTGATAGAGGCGTTGCGTTTCCGGCGGGAGGACATCGTGAATTTCGCGCCGGCCGACCGGGGCATCGCGCTGCTGTCCGGCATCGCCCTGCCGGTCGCGGGGATATTGCTGGCGACCTTGCTGGCTGCCATTGCGGGGCCGGCGCTGCTCGGCTCGCTCGGCTTCCGTCCCGGCGCCTTCGCGCCCAAGGCGTCGAAGCTCAATCCCGCCGCCGGCCTCAAGCGCATGTTCGGGCTCCAGGGGCTGATCGAACTGGTCAAGTCCGTCGCCAAGGTCGCGCTGCTGGGCGCGATCGGCGTCTGGATGATCTGGGACCGGCTGACGGAGATCGTCGGGCTGGGCAAGGCGGGGCTGGCGCCCGCCATGGCGGACCTTGGCAACATGTTCATCATGACCTGCCTGATCATGGCGGGGGGCCTGTTCCTGATCGCGGGCATCGACGTTCCCGCCCAGCTCATGCAGCGGTCCAGGCGGCTGTCGATGACCAAGCAGGAGATCAAGGACGAGCATAAGGAGAGCGAAGGTTCCCCCGAGCTGAAAGGCCATATCCGCCGCAAGCAATATGAGGTGCTGAGCGGTTCGACCCGCAAGGCGGTGGCGGAGGCCAGCGTCATCATCACCAACCCCACCCATTTCGCCGTCGCCTTGCGCTACAAGCCGGGGCAGGACGCCGCGCCGGTGGTGGTGGCGCGCGGCTGCGACGCGGTGGCGGCGGCGATCCGCGACCTTGCCGACCAGAACGGGGTCACGGTGCTGCAATATCCCGAACTGGCCCGCGCCATATACTTCACCTCGCGCGCCGGGCAGATCGTCAATGAAGGGCTGTACATGGCGGTCGCGACCGTCCTTGCCTTCGTCTTCCGGGTGGAGAATCGGATGGCGAGCGAGATGGACCGGCCATTCATCACCGTGCCGGACGATCTGCGCTTCGACGCGGACGGCAAAAAATCATGTTGATAATCAGCGGTTTCCTGAAAATCGATCGTCCTTAACTTAAGTTTAGGACTTAATATCCGTATAATCTTCATGGGGACGCATTAGGATGTGCGTCATGAACGACTATATTTCGCGGACTGAACTGTCGGTGGAGCGCGGCGCGACCCGCGCGCCGTCCGCCGTGTCCGCGATTGCGCCCATTTCATCGGCCGCCACCGTGCATCAGGGTGGTGGATCGTCCCGGCAGGCGCCGACGCCCGAGGATCAGTCGGGCGTGGAAGAAAGCATCGCGACCAGCGCCGAATATGCCAAGGTGCATGCCCGCATTGCCGACATTCTGGCTGAATTGCGCAGTCAGGGCGGCACGGTGACGGTCGACGGGGCAGCCGGCGAAATCCAGTCGATGCTGCCCGAGCCGCAGATACTGGTCCCCTTGCCCCCGGCCTCCAAGGAAGCGGTGGAAAGCACGATCCGCGTCGCCAAGCGCATCGCGGAACAGGCCGCCTATGCCCATGCGGCGCAGGCCAACATCCGTCGCGGCGCGGTCGACCAGATTCTGTCTCCGGGCGCTTGAGCCGGGTTCGTCGGGGCGCTCCTGCGCCTGCTCGCGAGCGTGCCGTTGCAGGCGGTGTGGATATTCGGGACTGTGGACTGAGCGGTTGGGGTGGAATCAGGACATTCCCCCTCCCGCAGGCGGGAGGGGGAATGTCCTGATTCCACCCCAAC